>JAKAGC010000152.1 GCA_021817755.1 Acidobacteriota bacterium
TTTAGGTAAATATAAATCAATCCGGGAAATAATTCCATGAAAGCAAATCCGGGAAAAATAATAAAAAAAGGAATCGCAGCCATCGAAGTGATGGTAGTCGTATTAATTCTCTTTGCAGCGTTTACCATCGCAGTACCCCTTTTTTTCAATAAGTCAGATGTTAATCGAGAGAACTTGACTATTGAAAAGCTCAATCGCATTAAAGAAGCAATCATCGGTTCACCTTTAAAACGTGAAAAAGAAACACGCACTGCTTTCGGATTTGTTGGGGACCTTGGAGTTCTGCCTTCTTCCCTCACTCAACTCATGGTCAGAGGTTCTTACCCTGTCTACAATCTCGATCCTACTACCCAGGTATTGTGGTTTGGATGGCGCGGGCCTTACCTCGATAATACACAAGATAGTAGTGGTGCTTATGTCGCTTTAATAGATTTATGGGGAAACGCCTTTCATTATCAAAATGCTACATTGCCATATCTTATTTATTCTATCGGACCCAATGGTACGGATAACAACGGAACAGGAGATGATATCGTAGTCAGAATCGAAGATAATGAATGGCGGTGTTATACACGAGGAAATTTTCAGGAACGAGATCATTTAACTTATCTTATCAATGAAACAGCTTTAACTATTTATTATCCCAATGGGACCAATACCATAGCCTCTGTAACCTATACTCCCCAAAGTGGCAGTGTTTACCCTGCCCCGCCAGCAGGTACATATCAATATGATTCCAGCCTGGATACATCAAACCCCGCAGGAGTAACCCGCATTCCTATAGGTGTCCGGTATATGACTTCTGCCGTTAATAACTTCCAAAAGATTGTTACTATCGATGGAGGAACACAGGATTTGACAAATTTCTATCTCGATTCCGTCGCTCCCCCCCCTTCCACGATGTTTGAATTAAGTTTCGATCCCACCGATGATACCATAAACAATCACATGACAACAATTCTTAGCCCTTCCGGGGGAAGTTGGATGAACGATGGTCAGGGTAATTATATCGCTTCAGGTCCAACCGGTGAATATAGAACTTATTTTGCCGTACCAGCAGGAGATGATTACCGTATTGAAGTCGACGCCACATTAAAACAAGGCAGAGGATATGGAATTTATTACCGTTCTAATGGTCAATCGGCTGTTTCAGCTTATTCCTTCCAATATGATCCCGGATTAGCAAGCGGTTCATATCCGATAGCATTTGTTGTAAGAAAAGTTTTCAATGGTTCTGAACAAAGCCCTTTTCAACAAGTCAATATGACATCTTCACAATTTCCAAATATTTACAATCGCTCCCACCATATTTCCATCACAGTTCAAGGAAATCTTCATATCATAAAATTAGATGGAACTCAAATCATGCGCTTCACCGATTCCAGTTTTCTTACCGGAGGAGCTGGGCTTCGTAGTTGGGACGGTAGTGGCTATACTTTATTCCACCATATAATTGCTTATGGAATTCCACCTTTATCAACAGGAGAATTTGTCTGGTGGTCTTTTGAAGAAGGTAATACGGATAATCGAGTTTATGGTTCCGGTTTTGAAATCGATGCTGATGAAATTAACGGCACGTTAACCAATATGCCGAACATAACTCGAGATACAGCGGTAGATTCAACCTATATCCACGGTCAACCGCTTTATTCCAACCACACTACCGGTTACGTGGATTTCGGAAATGTTCTCGATATTACTCCAACCGATACATTTTCAATTTCAGCATGGGTAAAATTGCCTTCCATAAATACCTCGAACACATATACAATTATTTCCAAATATCATAAAGGAAACAAACGTGGTTGGGAACTCCAATTAAGCCAGCCTTCAGGTCAAACAAATTTTGGAACTTTATTTACACTTTCCCAGGGAAACAATAGAGAAATATCTGTATTTAATAGTGCTGCGTTAACTACAAATACCTGGTATCATATCGTTATGATATATGATGGTCATTTATATTCCGGGAATACGGAAATCCCAATTACTGCTGTTACCATTTATGTAACAAGCCTCGGTTCATCTCATGTATCGCCAAGTCCATTGATGACCGGTATTGAAACCGGTCTGAGAGCAGGAAGTACCACCACTCAGAATTCACCCATGCGTATGGGTAACATATCTACGAATGATGATTACTTTAACGGTTGGATCGATGAGATTAAAATTTACTTTAAAGCTCTAACTTATGCGGAAGTAGAGGAATTATACCAGAGGAAATAAAAAAGAAGGGAAATTCTCTATATAATATTTGAATAGCTAATCTATTTTTTTCAACCGAATTATTAATAACCCACCATTACCTTTATCGCTTCTTATATCGGCAATCAACTCATCTACAAGCAATGTGTAATCACTAGTAGAATACTTGGTGCTGCGGGTTACACGTTTGATATTCCAGTCGCTCCATATTTTTATATCGGGATAGGTTTCTCCCCAGATATGAATAACTGTCTCTTTATCAGGAACGATTCGATATTTTAGCTGAAAAGGATTCGACTGTTTAAATCGTACATGCTTCTCTGTAAAGGTAGAAATTAATCGTGAAATTTCATTCATGGTAAATGAATAATCAAGCTGTTTACTATACCATTCCTTCCCTTTATACAGAGGAAGGTCTTCCAGTTTTGGTGCCGGTAATGTCGAATGATTATAAATCTTCAATATTTCCGTCATTATTCTATCAATATGAAAATAGGTATCGAATTTAGGATTATTAAATTTTCGCAATAATTTAAAATCTACCACAACATCTTTTAAAATACCATTGATCCCACGATAAAAACGAAGACCTGCTTTCCCTTGGGATATAATTTCATACGGATATAAATTGCAGGAAGTAACATATTTCGAATAATACGGCAAAGCATTACGGTAATAGATCTCTTTTTCCTGGGCAAAACGCATATTATGAGCATAATCATAATCTGCATTCATAATACACATCTTCTTCCCTCCAAAATCAAGTGTTCTTGCCACAAACGCCTGTTTAACCGTATCAAGATAAAACTCCGACCAGTAATTATCCTTTTTCTCATAAATTAAATCCACCGATGCAGTCGCTTCATAATACAAACGGTATGAAAATACCAGTAATATCTTCCCTTTTGCATCACCCTGAAGTGTGCAATAGAGATTATATTTTATCGGTTGTACCGGTTGAACATCCTGATTTTGAATCTGCGCAGAAGCTTTCGTGTGAATCTGAGCCCCCACCCATGAAAATAACCATACCACTATTAATAAAATTAGAGACAACCTTTTCATGTTACAATAATCCTCATGATATAATAGCATAAAATAAGTCTAAAAACAAAAGATTTAAAGGATTAATCTAATGCAATTTTAATCACCGCTTTTTTAAAAGGCTCCGATACATCCGTTTCAATACCAGGCATATGTGCATCCTGCGGCATCATAATAGCGAATTTCCCCGGTACTAATGTATGGAATCCTTCTTCGGTTCCTCCCTCAAGGAACATTAAATCTTTCTCTTCATCATAAATTCCCGGCAATAAATCCTTCACATTTGCATAACCAATCCGTTCTTTACCTGAAATAATATAATGGATATCCAAGTATTTACGATGCGCTTCCCATTTCCCTTCCGATAACGGTTTGGAAACAGATTCCTGGATAGATACATATATATTCTTACCTTCAATTTCTATTTTTCCAGGAGAAATCAGAGAGAAAGCAGTATCTCTTAGATACCGAAGTCCCGTTTCAATTCGTTTTCCCAGGGAAAAATAAAAATCTGCATGTTCTAATGTATCGATTATCATATAGGAACTCCATCATTACTTCTTTACCGGTGGTTCTTGACCATCCGGGATTGCACTTTTATAGGTAAAACCCTCTGTTTTTTCTTTGAATTCTTTTTGCGCTTTTTCGATCAGCTTCGGATTCGTTAACATATCCAAAGCAGTAGCAGAAAGTACTTTAGAAGCAGATAACATCCCTTTCATCCCGATCGAAGAACCCGTACAAGAGACTACTCCCCAATGATGACCCGGAATATCAAGAGGATAACAGGCAATATTTAAAGAAGCTGTCGGAACCAACCAGCTTACATCCGCCACATCGGTAGAACCGCCAGAAACAAATGGGAGAGGTTCTTTCATCAGTTTCACCGTGTCTGCTAATCCCGTATCTTTCACCCCCAGTTCTTTTTGCAATCTCCGGGCAAAATCATTTTCCTCTTCTGTAAAAACCGGCCCTTTTATACTTTGCAGATTACTGTACAGAGTATCAGCAACAACCCTGTTTTTCAAGTAATTATATACTCCTGTTTTCAGACGTACTTCTGAGGTCGTCTCTGTCATTAAGGCCGCACCCTGTACGATTTTTAAAATACGTGCATATGTACTTTCTACTTCCTGGCGATCTTTTCCACGCACAAAGTACCATGCTTTCGCATAGGCAGGAACTACATTGGGTGCTCCGCCTCCATCATTGATAACATAATGAATCCGAACCGTTGTTGGAATATGTTCGCGTAAAAAATTGATCCCCGTATCCAAAAGTTCGATTGCATCCAGGGCACTTCTTCCATTCCATGGATCCCATGCAGCATGAGCCGTTTTTCCTCTGAAAACAACTTCAAAACTATTTAACGCCTGGCTACTATTCAGATTAACTTCATTCTCATCCGAAGGGTGCCAGTCAAGGCAGACATCCAAAGAAGAGAAAACACCCGCTTTCGCCATATAAGTTTTCCCTTCCACAGTCTCTTCCGCAGGACAGCCAAAAAATTTAACCGTTCCCGCAATTCCGTATTTTTCCATGACCGATTTCACAGCAAGAGCTGCACCCGCTCCCGCAACACCCAATAAATTATGACCACATCCATGTCCAGGAGCATGTTCTTTTACAGCTTCCTGTTTAGTACTTCCGGCTTTCTGAGAAATTCCCGGTAAAGCATCGAATTCTCCTAAAATACCGATAACAGGTTTCCCTGTTCCATAAGTCGCAACAAAAGCTGTCGGCAATCCGCCCGCTCCAAATTCAACCTGAAATCCTTCTTTTTTCATCAATTCCCCTAATTGTTGCGATGATTTGTATTCTTCAAGTGCCAGTTCTGCATAATTCCAAATGCTTTTCGCTGTTTCGCTTAATACCCCCGATAGCTCCTCCACACGGTTTACAGCACTTTTTTTCAATTCTTGTACTTTATAAGAAATCTTTTTTGATTTTTTAATTTGTAAATCCGCATTTTCACAAATTCCATCCATAGTGAACAGTAAAACTAACATCGATACAAAAATGAGAACACCTTTACTTCGGATTCTGTTATTTCGCATGGTTACCTCGTTTAAATTGAAAAGAAATTTTTAGATAAATCAAATATATCACATATCATTTTAATGGTTGCAGAAGTCCTTGTCAAGTTGAATTCTAATTTTATACAGTTCAGAACCTTCCAAGAAGAAAATTACGTTTTTTTTTAATTACTTTAAACGCATGTTAAGAATTTTTTAGGGTGAAAAATTGAATCACAATTACTTTAGACTATTGAAAATTTTCTTAAATCATGTTATAAAAATAAAACTAATTTAGACGAACGAGGTTAGAACGATGGAAGACAACAAAAATAATAATGATCAAGTTGAAAAAAAAGAAGTAAAGGAAGAAGAACAAAATCCGCAAACAGAATCTGAGACATCTCCTTCTGTTGCAATAGTAAAAGAACTATTACCCGAGATATTACCGATTGTTCCGCTGTTCGACCGCCCCGCATTCCCTAAAATGATGAGGCCAGTATCGGTAATCAGCCAGGATTTGAAATCATTTCTATTGGAATCCGCTGAAAAGCATATTCCGATTTATATCGGTTTACTCTTCACACGCCTATCCGAAGACGAAACGGAAATTGCTCCGGATAATATTTCCTCCTCAGATTTATACAAAATCGGTGTTGTGGCAAAAGTAATTCAAATAGCCCCCGATAATGATAAATCATTACCAATGCAAATCCTCGTACAAGTCATGGACAGGTTTGAAGTCCAGGAAATAAAATCCGAAAAACCCATTATCCGCGCTCAGGTAAAATATTCCTATGAAACTGTATTTGAAAATAACGAAGAGTTAAAAGCCTATTCTGTAGCGATCGTAGAAAGTATCAAAGAACTCGTGAAGCTCAATCCTCTATTCAAAGAAGGCCTCTCCTTACTGATAGAGCGTATCAATGTAAATGATCCCGGAGCTCTTAGCGACTTTGCAGCTTCCATGACTACTGCTACAGGAGATGAATTACAACATATCCTCGAAATTAAAAATATTCGCTCCCGTATCGAAGAAGTTCTCATTATCCTCAAACGGGAAGTCGAAATTTCCAAGCTTAAAATCCAGATATCCAAACGAATTGAAGATCGACTTTCAAAACAACAGAGAGAGTTCTTTCTAAAACAGCAATTGAAAGAAATAAAAAAAGAATTAGGACTCGCAAAAGACGATGCCGAAAGTGAAATCGATAAATTCCAGAAACGTATAAAAAAACTGGAGCTGTCACCGGAAGCAAAAGAACGCATCGAGGAAGAAATCGAAAAGATGAAACTACTGGAACCTTCCTCCCCCGAATTTAATGTGACCCGGAATTACCTGGATTGGCTTACTGTTCTTCCATGGGGAGTTTTCACAGAAGATAATTATGATATATCACACGCCGAACAAATCCTGGATCAGGATCACTATGGATTGAAAGATGTCAAAGATCGCATACTCGAATTTATCTCCGTCGGTATTATTAAGGGTAATTTGACCGGTTCCATCATCTTGCTAGTAGGCCCTCCCGGTGTGGGAAAGACTTCGATAGGTCAATCCATAGCTCGAAGCTTGGGACGCGAGTTCTATCGATTCTCGCTCGGTGGAATGCGTGATGAAGCTGAAATTAAAGGTCACCGCCGTACTTATATCGGTGCATTGCCCGGGAAATTCTTACAAGCGATTAAAACCTGTAAAACAGCCAATCCCGTAATAATGCTCGATGAAGTAGATAAAATCGGTGCCAGTTTCCGGGGAGATCCTGCCTCCGCACTCCTGGAAGTTCTTGATCCCGAGCAAAATAAAGATTTCCTCGACCACTATCTTGATGTACGTTTCGATCTCTCTCACGTCTTGTTTGTGTGCACCGCCAATCAAATGGAAACCATTCCTGCCCCCTTACTCGACCGTATGGAAATCATTAAGCTATCCGGTTATATTCTCGAAGAAAAAATGGAAATCGCCAATCGCCATCTTCTTCCCAAACAAATTAAAGCTCACGGATTGACAAAAAAACAAGTGGTAATTCCTAAAGATGTTTTAAGAGATATGATCGATGGCTATTCACGGGAAGCCGGTGTTCGAGGCCTTGAAAACAATATTAAGAAAATACTGAGAAAATCCGTAAAAACCATTGTCCAGGAAAAAGTACCTTCTATTAAAATAAAAAAGAGCGATCTATCAGAATTACTTGGCCGACGTGTTTTTTCAGAAGATATGGTTTTCAAAAAACCCAAAGTCGGTGTTGTTATGGGACTCGCATACACAACAATGGGCGGGGCTACTTTATATATTGAAGCTACACAGGTACCCTCCGGGAGTCCCGGCTTCAAACAAACCGGACAACTCGGAAAAGTAATGATCGAATCCTCAGAAATTGCATACACATTTATGCGTTCGTACTTTAAAGAAGATGAAAAAATTAAGGAATTCTTTTCTAAAAACCTTATCCATCTGCATGTTCCTGCCGGTGCAACGCCCAAAGATGGTCCTTCTGCCGGTATCACAATGGCATGTGCCATTTATTCGTTGGTAATGAACACCCCCATAAAAGAAAACCTTACAATGACAGGTGAATTGACACTTAGTGGACAAGTAATGCCAATCGGTGGAGTTAAAGAAAAAGTGATTGCTGCCAATCGTGCAAAAATTAAGGAAGTTATTCTCCCTGAAGAAAACAGAGAAGATTTCGAGATGCTTGATGAACATATCAAATCCAAGGTAACACCCCATTTTGTGCGAACACTCCCCGATGTTTTGAAGATTTGTTTTTAAATAAAGAATTTGATTGATATTATA
>JAKAGC010000153.1 GCA_021817755.1 Acidobacteriota bacterium
TTATAACCCGTCTTCCTGAAATTTTCAATTTTTTTTCAAAAAACAATGAAATTGCTCTTGAAAATGCCTCGTGTTCTTTTGCCAGGATTCGGTGACTCAGGGAATCTTCAGTATCGTTTTCAAGCACCTTCACTGTTTCTTGTAAGATAATAGGGCCCGTATCCATTCCGTTATCTACGAAATGAACCGTGCAACCACTGGCTTTGGAACCATAATCCAGTGCTTGTTGTTGAGCATGCAGGCCTGGGAAAGAGGGTAAGAGTGAGGGATGGATGTTCATTATTTTTCCGCTGTATGCATTCAAGAGTGTTTTTCCTACGATGCGCATGTAACCTGCCAGACAAACCAGCTCTACATTGTGTGCTTGAAGAATGTCGACGATTTTGGATTCGTACAGGGATTTTGGTTTTAATTCTTCAGGGGAGACGAAGAACGCCGGTAGGTTGAATTCTTTAGCTCGTTCCAATCCCCTGGCGTCTTTATTATCGCTGATTACTGCAACGATTTTGAAATTTCCGGATTCTGACAGGGAGTGCGAATAGATGGCTTCAAAGTTGGAGCCTCGCCCCGAAAGTAAAATTGCTATTCGACCTTTCTCATTCATTGGTATTCTATTTTTTATGAATTTTGTTATTTGTATCGAGATCAGGGAGGACAAGGAATGCCGAAGGGGGGACTCGAACCCCCATGGGAGTACTCCCACTAATACCTGAAACTAGCGTGTCTGCCAATTCCACCACTTCGGCATAATATCTATTTCGTGGGATACGGGTATTATATAAGCAGAAGGGCCATTTTGTCAAGTCCCTGGAGAAAAAATATTGGTTTCCCATGTATTTTATTTCCGATAATGGTATAATAATTTATCAGTTAAACGTGAATCCCGGGATTCTCGATTTAAACAAGTAAGGAGGAAAATATGTTACCAGTGATCGATCCCAAAGACCTTGAAAAATGGGCGGATTATTTGTTGAATCATTCGTTGGGGGGAATAACTCCGGATGATGTCGTGATGTTAAAAGGAGAGTATATTACTTGGCCGTTGCTGTCTATCTTGCAGGATAAGATTTTTAAAGCCGGTGCTATTGCAGACATGAATCTCGTTGCTCCTGATAATAATCGTGGGCAGGTATGGGGTGCTTCTATTACCCGACATGGTACTCCTGAGCAGATTCATCGTACCCCTCAATGGCATGAAACGCGGTACAATGCCATGACCAAATACATTGAAGTACTTGGAGCCGAAAAGCCCGAATTATTTGCTAATCTCCCCGAACAAAACTCCATCGAACTCGCGCGGGTCGATGGTCCCTTTAAAGCCATACGTTTATCCAAAAAATGGCTGCTGACACTTTATCCAACCCAGGCTTTTGCCGATATGGAAGGAATGACATTGAAAGAATACACGGATATTGTGGTTAAAGCTTCGACCACTGATCCCAAAATGCTGGCGCAAGTCGAAGAACCCATTGCCCGGTTTATGGAAAAATCGAAAATAATACGCATTCAAACCCAACATCCCCAGACCAATAAAATGCTCGAGTTGCAGATGGATATTTCCGGGCGTTTCGCCACATGTGGAATCGGTGAACGTAATTTCCCTGATGGCGAAGTGTTTACATCTCCCAATGCCAATTCTCCACAAGGGGAAATTTTTATCGATCTTCCTGTCTATTACAATGGCGTAACCATTAGTGGAATTTATTTGAAAATGGAAGGCGGAAAGATTGTCGATTATTCTGCAAACAAAGAATATGAAACATTGAAACGTATTATAGAAACCGATGAAGGCTCCCACCGACTCGGTGAAGTCGCTTTGGGAATGAATAGTGGATTGCAAGTCGCATTAAAGCATCCCTTGTTTGTCGAAAAAGTAGGTGGTACGCTTCATATTGCTATTGGGGATAGTTACGATTCATCATATGTAAAAGACCCTTCTTCCGAGCAAGCGAAAATTGAAATCGAAGAGTATCAAAAAAAAGGAATTATAAACAGGTCCGCGCAGCATGTCGATGTTGTCGCTGATTTCCGTCCCGGTGGAGTCGGACGCGCCGTATATCTCGATGATACCAGGTTGAGTATTAAAAATAATATCTGGTGCATCGAATAGTCGTCTTCTCCGGGAAGTAATTACCCGTTTAATTTTTTCGGTTTACCGGATAATAGCCTTTAGCCCGGTAAACCGAATTTTATTTTGTGAATTATAATTGGTTTATTCCATAATATTCCATTGAATTTAGTTATCTTGAGCAACTCACTAAAAAAAGGGTAAATGAATTGTCCGCTTTCGTACACAACCTGTACGCCAGAGTACATATTCTAATCTTATAAACATTGCATTCTCAGGATTTAAGGGGTTATTTTTTGTATTAATTAAAATTAGGGAGATGCCGACTCTTTTCCAATCTTCGTTTATAAATTTATGAGATTATTTTTAAAATTACTGACCAAATTGGAAAGGCAATTGCTTAAGATTAAATGAAACCGGTGACCTGAGGGGTAAGAACTTCCGGTCGGTGTTTCATAAAAATATTCGTTAAAAGGAGACGAAAATGAAAAAAAAGCAAAAAAGTTTAAACCTTAAGAAGTTGACATTAACCAATTTGAATGACATCGAGGCAAGCAAAGCAGTCGGTGGTACTAAACTCTCAGTTGAATGCGAAACCCCTAATACTAATGTTGTGTATTGCTATACGGAAGTTTTTACTTGCTTACCCGGTTGTATCTAAAAATTTCCGGGAATAAAAAACCGGTAGCCATTGTTATATCATTTGATTTAAAAGATTCGTTATAATAAAAAATGGCATTCGGGGGCAGGCGGTTGCTTGCCCCCTTTTTTCCATGGTTGGTGATTTAAATTAATAGTCGTTAAAAGGAGACGAAAATGAAAAGAGAACACAAAAGTTTAAAACTTAAGAAATTGACAGTATCCAATTTAAATGGCATCGAGGCAAGCCAGGTAATGGGTGGTACTAACTCAGTTAAGAAATGCTCTGTTGAATGCGAAACCCCCAATTCCTCTCCCACTTATTGTTATTGTTTTACTGTTGATTTTACCTGCTTAATCAATGGATGTTTGTAAAATTTTCCTTCGTGTAAAAAAGGCAATAATTGGGATATGAATTTCACGTTAAAAATTTATTTTAATTATATTAAAATGGCATTCGGGAGATAGGCGGTTGCTTACTCCCTTTTTTTTGATCTCTTTTTAACAGGCCTATTACTTTTTTCACCTGAAATACTTTCTTCCTGTCTATGTATCAAAAAAATTAATACCTTCAAAGAACATTAATAATTAAAGAAATCCAGCGAAAACCACAATATATTTTCGATTCCCTTTAAAATTAAAAATTGACAAAACTTAAAATTAATATTATATATATCGAAATGGAAAAGTTAATAGAAGTGAAATTGGTTGGACTGGTACTTGAACCTATATCCAAGACCCCTGTTATCATCCTGAAGCCCATGGATGAAAATAAAGTAATACCCATTTGGATTGGGGAATATGAAGCCAATGCCATTACCATGGAATTGGAAAATATTACTCCGCCCCGCCCAATGACTCATGATTTGATTAATGACATTCTTGGGAACTTTAATTCCAGGGTGGAAAAAGTGGTGATAACAGATATCGTAGAAAACACTTATTATGCCGATTTGTATTTAATGAGAAACAATGAAATCAGCGTGGTCGACAGCCGCCCATCGGATGCGATTCTAATTGCGTTGAAAAATAAAGCCAGGGTGTATGTTTCCGAATTGGTTTACCGGTCTTCGGTTCTTTCGGATTTTATTTCTCACTTTGCGCATACGGAAGAACGGTTGGAACAGTGGTTTGATTCCCTTTCATCGGAAGATTTCGGGAATATCGAACAGTAACCCTTAGCTAATCGATCATATTGTAATAACTTTAAGCAGAATAAGTGTTCCCGGTATAGCGAAAAGGTTCTATATTATATTTTTACTTTTTCCATGAGGGGAATAGGCTTTTCCGATTCGTTTTATATGCTCCAACCATTTTTCCCATCTATAATTGGAATACCTGAGGGCAATAAAAAGGCTTTTTGACATTGGGAAGAAGCGGCAGACTTCTTTTTCCAATATTTCGGAAAGGATACCCGGTTGATAATTGATTTCGGAAATATATTCGAAAAGCGCAGAGAAAAAGAGAATATGAATCATTTCGTCAGCAGATTCTTTTTTGAACCAAAGGTCTCCGTTATGCCAGTGTACACCCACAAAGGCTTTTACAAATTCACCTCCGGCATATGAATCGATCCAGCGAGGAAGTTCTTCCAGGTTCCGCCACCATTCATTATGATCCAGTAATGCTTTTAGTACCCCCAAATGCGTATGCCCATTATGAGAGTTGGATTCTATGAATTCATGCATCACGTCGGTTAGCCCCCAATATTCCAAGAATTTCCAGGTCTCACCCGGTTCGATTCGCATTCCTTCCGGGCAAATGATTCGCTTCATTGTACGGGCAATAATCCAGGCATACATCGATGGGCGTAAAAGAGGATAAAGCTTTATATCATTCCAGGTTCCCGACGAATAATAAATCGCCTGATGAATACTCGGCGGTACAATTTTATGGGAGTGTATATCCGTTTCCAATGAAGGAAGGTAAATAAAACTCTCCATTGCCCGGCGAAATCCTTTTAAGATATCCCCCAGTGATCCATTTCCTCCTATTGTCTTTTGCATTTCGGACAACAGTTGACCACACTTGCTTTCCAACGAATTCAGCAGGCCACTTATTTGTTGAGAATCTTTTCCGTCTTTTAATGCCATGAGGCTTTGCAATTCTTGAAATACATGGGGATTTAGTAATTCATCGATCGGCTTTTTGAATGGATTAAAAAATTGTTTTCTCAGTGTACTCCTGATATTCCGGACACCTGAACCCTTCAACAACCCGTTTAATCCTGCATATGCTCCCGATTCATCTTTTACTTCCCGGAAATTTACAAAAACATGCCGCTTATATGCATTTAATGTAATAAATAATCCTTTTTCCCCTAACTCCTTACTGTTTCGTATATATTCCAACCCAGAAACCTCGTCCTGGAAAATAACGAAATAGGATTCATCCTGTGTTAGTTTTAAACTTTCTCCCAGGGTTTTATGACTCAATCCATTTGGACCCGCTTTCTCCTTTTCATTTTTTGTGATTGGCAGGAATGGCACCGAAGTTTTCAACCATCCGGAGGTTTCTCCGTATCGATTATGATAAATAATCAAGCTGTGTTCATTTTCGAAACTGTTTGAAAAGGCGATTACATTTTCGTCGATTTCACCATACGGTGTAATGCAGTCATAGAGTAAGAAATCAATTGCATCCGAGAAGAGGTAGCGTTTTTTTAATAAAGGGAAAATTTCCCGTTCATGTTTTTCGATTAAGGCATTATCCGGTGATTCATCCCAATAGGCGCGTTTGTATTCCATCCCGTATTTTTCTTTGAATCCTTCGATCTGGCCGTGGCCGAACATTGGTAGGCCTGGCATTGTGGCCAATAGCGTACAGCAGCCGAAATATTTATCCTCTTTTCCGAATTGTTTTACCGCAGTTTCTTCATCCGGGTTATTCATAAAATTGACAAAGCGTTTCAATATTTCCCGGTTGAAAGCCAGAGTGTTTTTTATAGAAGATCTGAATTGCGCGTTTTCTTCGTTTTTAAGGAAGTTCATAAAAGCACTATTATATACACGGTGCATTCCCAGGTTGCGAACGAAATAAGCTTCCATCAGCCAGAACGCTTCTGCCAGAAGAAGAGTATTGGAATGAGCAGAGGAGGCAAAGCGATCTACCACATTGCGCCAGAATTCTTCCGGCATAACCTCATTGAATTTCGGTTTACTCAACCCGTGTTCCGAGCGGCTCGGAATATCTCCACCTGTCCCCGGTTCAGGGAACCATAACCGTTGGTAATGCAGTTTTGTCAGAGTCATCGCTGCATCGAAACGGATGACCGGGAATTTCTCCCCTGTTAAAAACATCGTTCGTATAACCGCTTCTTGTACTTCTTTATTCAAATAGTTCAGTTGTGCCGTATCATTCCAGGGCATCGATGTTCCGTCGTTACCATGATAAATATAACGTGTTTCTCCCGATTGCTTGTTTACCCATTTGAAAACCACAGCCGCATCCGTTCGGTCGTAATAGTGGTCTTCCAGGTATATTCCCACCCGGGAGTCGGAAGACAAATCCGGGCCGTTAAATGTATAGGAAGGGTAAGGCGAATAATTCAGGGAAATAAACCAGTCCGGGTGTTCCACCACCCATGGAGAATCGATACTCATGTGATTCGGAACCATATCGCTCGCCAGGCGAATACCTCGAAGCCAGGCCCGTTTTTTTAAATTTAAAAGGGCTGCTTCTCCTCCCAGGTCGTTTGCGATGCGGTAGTCATAGATTGAATAAGCAGACGCTAGAGCTTCCGGGTTGCCGCACATCTGTTTAATCCATTGTGAAGCGCGGCTGCGTTCCCAGACCCCGATTAGCCATAACCCTGTAAATCCCCGGTTTGCCATTTCGTCCAATTCTTCATCAGGAACTTGATCCAGTTGTGTAATTGAGCGGTGGTAAGTCTTCGACAATTGATCCAGCCATACGTAGGTGCTTTTTGCTAATAAAACCAATCGTGGCATCCACTCATCATCGCGGGAGAATCGTTCGTGATCGTCCCCAGAGAAATTGGAAAAATCCAAAACATGAGTTTTACCTGGGCCCCCATCTCCGAATTTTGATTCTTCTTTGATAAAATCCAGGCTCTTTAACAGGCGATCCAGGAAATCTCCCAAAAATGAGCCCCAATGGTCCCGTATATATTGCAATTGTCCCTGGAAAGAGAGAGGGGAGACGATAGCAGGGGTTCTCAGCATAGAAATTAAATTTTGATGATATGGACCGAATAACGGTTGAGAAGTAAAAAATAATTCTGCATGTTCGATTATTTCTAAATAGGCCGATTTTGATATTAAATCCGAATCATCGATTAATTCTTTTTTAAATGCAGCCGAAGCCTCGTTTAAATTTGATAAACGAAGCATAATCAGTTCTTCAAGTAAAATAATACGATTGGAGATCCCCTTAGTTTCGCCTTTCAGGTATTTTTTTATCGAGAGTTCTCCTTTGAAAACAGAAATAGGTGGGAATTCTTCTCCGAATTGAACTAGTGCTTTATCCAGTGTTTTTTTCCCCGGTTTTTTTTCAAGTCGTTCCAATAATTGTTCCAAAGCCTGGGGATTTTTTTGATTTTTGTATAGGTGAAGAATGTAGTGGAAGATTTCTTCGATCAGGCCCAGAGCGTTCAGGTGGCTTGCTTGAACATCCGGTTTATTGATTTTCGCTGTCAGGTTTCGGACAGCCGGGAAATCCGAGAAAATCATATCACCGGAAAAGGAGAAGAGAGATGCATCGCATTCGTAC
This sequence comes from Acidobacteriota bacterium, assembly GCA_021817755.1. Taxonomy (GTDB): domain Bacteria; phylum Acidobacteriota; class Aminicenantia; order UBA2199; family UBA2199; genus JAKAGC01. The sequence goes on from JAKAGC010000153.1 coordinate 7,439, forward strand.
ATTTCGCGTGCTTTTTTAGAGATATGAAATTCATTTATAATCGTTGACATAGAAGGAAATTCTATTGTTATTAAATTAGGTTTTTTAGTCATAATATTAATAGAAGAATAATCCAAAAGATTTAAAAATTAGTTCATCAAATCTTTTGGATCAATCGGTTTGCCATTTAATTCCACAGAGTAGAAGACTTGCACACCGTTTTCATTATTCGATTGGATAGGGTAGCCCAGGATTTCGAATCGTTTTACTTGATCGTTTAGTTTCACATTCAGTTCCAATGCGTAGAAAGCGTAACGTGAAATATAGCCGCATCCGTGATCGATTGAGATGATAAAGTGTCCTTTTTCAGGTTCATCGATGGATTGGATTTTACCCGAGGCACTGGCGATTACTTTCATTGAGTTATTAGGAGCGCCTTCTATGCAAAGGTATTTATCTGATGGGAATTTTTCAATTTCGGAGTTTGAGAGGATATTAAATTCGTATTTAATAATGCCGGCGGTTGGCCATACGGTTGGTTTGCAGTCATTAATAGGTTCAGAGGCGTACATCATAGTCATGATACTTGCCATTATTGTTAAAAATACCAAAAA
>JAKAGC010000154.1 GCA_021817755.1 Acidobacteriota bacterium
GTGGAACGCTTCTACGACCTTCGGATCAAACTGAAGACCCGAATGTTTTATTAATTCCTCCGATGCCACTTCAAAACTTAGGGCTTTTCGGTAAGGGCGTTCAGACGTCATCGCATCGACTGTATCCGCAACCGCAAATATTCGGGAACCAAGAGGGATATTGCCTCCTGATAATTTATCCGGGTAACCCGTTCCATCGTATTTTTCATGGTGATGGAGAACAATCTGGGACGCTTCTTCCAGGAATTCGATTCGGTGCAAAATCTTATATCCGACCATCGGGTGGGTTCGCATAATATCCCACTCTTCAGTTGTTAATTTCCCAGGTTTTTTTAGTATGGCGTCAGGAATACCGATTTTTCCGATATCATGGAGTAGGGAGCCGTATTCAAGGATTTTTAACTGGTTTTCGTCTCTCACTCCCAGCAGTTCTGCCAGTTTTAATGTATATTTAACCACCCGGAGGGAATGTCCCTGGGTTTCTTCATCTCTCGTATCCAATGCCGTAACCAATGCCCTGAGAGTAAAAATATAGGTTTGATCCAGGCGATAAAGGGCATCTTTTAACTCTAAAGTCCGTTCCTGGACTTTCTTTTCCAGATCCCGTTGATATTCTTTGTTCTCAAGGATGAGTTTCCGTTTTTCGATTGCCTTTTTAGCAATCAATCCCACTTCGGTTAATTTGAAAGGTTTTGCTACATAGTCGTAAGCACCCTTGGACATAGCCGTGATTGCAGATTCGATATCTTTTACCGCAGAAATCATAATGACCATGACATCCGTATCCAGTTCTTTGATATCTCCCAGTAGATCCAGGCCGGTTTTTCCGGGCATACGGATATCGGACATTACCAGGTCTATATTATTAGCGTTTTTGAAGATATCCAAAGCTTCGAATGCATCTTCTGCTAAAATACATTCGAAACCTTCTCCCTCCAGGTAATCCCCTAACAATTCCCTGATATCGGCTTCATCATCTGCAATTAATATTTTTCCTAAACTCATGGTCGCGATTCGATTATAACTTTATACCATACCAGGGAAAAAATATCCATGCATTTAAAGAATTTAATTTTTTTCTCCTGAAATAAATGGTAAGGAAAACCGGATGCCGTTAGATTTATAATAACAATATTTAAACAAAAGGGATATTGCTAACGGCATCCCGTAAAAGTGGTTATATTTACAATAATTTTTTCAAAGCTTCGATTTTATCGAGGCGTTCCCAGGGGAAAGAATCTCTTCCGAAGTGCCCATAAGCAGCAGTATTGGCATAAATCGGCCGTTTCAAATTCAGTTGAATTAGAATATCCGCAGGTTTGAGAGGGAATACTTTACGGATCATTTCTACGATTTTCTCTTCCGGGAGCTTACCGGTATCAAATGTATTTACGTAAATCGAAACAGGTTCGGCAACACCGATAGCGTAGGCGATTTGAACTTCGCACTGCTCGGCGAGCTGGGCGGCAACGATATTTTTTGCAATGTAACGTGCCACATATGCACCGGAACGGTCTACTTTGGAGGGGTCTTTTCCTGAGAAAGCACCGCCACCGTGTCTACCCATTCCACCATAGGTATCGACGATAATCTTGCGGCCTGTCAATCCGGCATCTGCCTGAGGGCCTCCGATTACGAATTTTCCTGTTGGGTTTACATAAAATTTAGTCTCATCTGTCAACCATTGGCCGCAGATAGGTTTTATTACTTTATTAATAATATCGGTTTCGATTTCATCATGAGAGTGGCCGTCTTCGTGTTGGTTGGAAACAACGACCGTGGTAACATGCTGAGGTTTACCATCGATATATTCAACTGTTACCTGGGATTTTCCATCGGGTCCCAGATAAGGAATTACCCCTGATTTTCTTACTTCTGAGAGTTTCATCGTGAGTTTGTGAGCGAGGTTAATGGGGAGAGGCATATAATCGGGAGTTTCATTAGTAGCATAACCGAACATCATGCCCTGATCTCCGGCGCCCTGTTCAGTAAAATAACCTTCTCCTTCCGTTACGCCTTGAGATATATCCGGGGATTGTTCTTCAAGGTGAACGAATACGGCGCAGGTTTCCCATTCGATACCGAAACTGGATTTCGTATAACCGATCTGTTTCAGTTTTTGTCTAACGATCGTTGGAATGTTGACGTAACCCCGGGTAGTAAGTTCGCCCGCGACAACAACTACACCTGTTTTAGTCAGGCATTCTACGGCAACTCGAGAATCAGGATCCTGTTCAAGGCAAGCATCGAGAATGGCATCCGATATCTGGTCGCACACCTTATCGGGATGACCTTCGCTTACTGATTCTGAAGTAAAAAGGTATCGTCCTTTTATCATAATTACCTCCAAAATAAAATACTTTATAGTACCAGAATTTCGTTAAAGTGTCAATCAAGGATTTCGTAAAGATCGATAATAAAAGAAAATGAAAAGCGACGTTTCCGTCGTGGGTGGATTTAATACAAGTAATTTTACTTTTTCAGTTCCCTTCCCCCAAGGAAAATTGGATAGGAAGGGAACTGACGTAATTAATTTATTCAGTCATTATTTTTACCGCTTCTTCAACGGTTTTGCCGTGGATTGTAATAGCAGAAATAGCATTACACATTTTGACGGCTTCAGTGAAGGATTTCTGGTGGATATTTCTTCCCGTAGCATTACCGCAAACGCCTCCGATATAAATCTGGTCATAGAGGCCTTGTAAAAAGACTTTGGGGTCTGTACTGGAACCACCTGCACAAATGACTTTCGTTTTTCCTGCAGCTTTTACTGCTGGAATCAATAAATCGCCGGTAGATTTGCCATCTTTTTTTGGGGCATTGACTTTGACGAAGTCAGAACCCAATGCAGCAGCAACACCCGTTGCACCTGCGATTAATTCAGCATCTTTTTCATCTTTAATCGCTTTGCCTCTTGGGTAAATCCAGAGAACGGTGATAAGACCGTTTTGATGTGCTTTATATATGGCCTGGGCTGCTTCACGAATCATGAGATGTTCATATTCGCTTCCCAGGTAAATGGTGTATCCAATACCCGTGATATCCAAACCGGAAGTTCGTTTAAACTCTACTACCTGCTCGATATCTACCATTTGCAAGGAAACCGGATCCCGCTGATCTGTTTTTACCAGATGGGATTTGGAATTTAATTTCACCAGGTAAGGAACTTCAGGATAATCGCTTCCATACATGGAAATCAAACCCATTTGGGCAGCGAATACGCCGATTTCCGCAGCGGATGCTATCTTAAAAAGATGCTCCGGATCATTATCATCCGCGTGAATACCTTCTCCATGAAAATCCTCATTTAAGTGCTCAATTTTTTGGTCTCCGGCAAAAAGCATAATGCGTCCTGAACCGTGAGTAACCATATCATAATTGTTTAAATATTCGTTGATCGTACCGTTGGGTACATCCGCCGGAATATACATGTGCTCTTCCATGTAATACCTCCAAATAAACATAGTACTTTAAAACTTATAAAAATTCAAGCCTTAGGCCTGAAAAAAAATATAACATCTTCAAATGGAATACCGTTGGCGGTCAGGGGGCGTTTTATTTTTCCCCTCTGAAAATTCCATTCAACCGGTTACTTTAAGATGGAAATCAACACCCCTGCTGCAATCGCAGTACCGATAACACCTGCCACATTCGGACCCATTGCATGCATCAGTAAATAATTTTGCGGGTTTTCTTCCTGACCCACCGTATGAGATACACGGGCAGCCATCGGAACCGCAGATACCCCTGCTGAACCGATTAACGGATTAACTTTATCTTTAGTAAACAAATTCATGAACCGGGCCAATAACACCCCTGCCGCTGTAGCAAAAGCAAATGCCAACACTCCCAGCACGATAATACCCAATGTTTTCAAATCGATAAATGTCTTATCCATCGTTATACCCACACTTAATCCCAGGAAGATCGTAATAATATTGATCAATTCATTTTGTGCCGTCTTAACGATTCGTTCCACGATTCCTACTTCGCGAATCAGGTTACCGAACATCAACATGGCGATCAACGATGCGGCCACTGGGACCAGCATGGAGCAAAAAATTGTTACCAGGATGGGAAACAGAATTTTTTCCCGTTTACTAACCGGTCGAAGTTCTTTCATAATGATCAACCGTTCTTTTTTAGTAGTTAATAATCGCATGATGGGCGGTTGGATCAGGGGTACAAGTGCCATATATGAATAAGCGGCAACAGCGATCGGTCCCAGCAGATGCGGTGCTAATTTGACTGTTGTAAAAATAGCGGTCGGTCCGTCCGCTCCTCCGATAATACCGATTGAAGCCGCTTCTTTAGAAGAAAATCCGAGAAGTGTGGCACCGATAAGAGTTGCAAATATACCGAATTGGGCCGCTGCGCCCAATAACAATGTCCTCGGTGCGGCAATTAACGGTCCGAAATCCGTCATTGCACCTACTCCAAGGAAAATCAACGGCGGAAATATTTCCAGCTTGACTCCGTGGTAGATATACCAGAACAAACCACCGATTTCATTCCCATGTGGCGCAGCCATAAGATTGGCAAGTGGAATATTGGCAATCAATGCCCCGAATCCAATGGGAATCAATAACAATGGTTCGAATTGCTTGACGATCGCCAGGTAAAGAAGTACCATCGCAATCACAAGCATCACCCCATTTTCCCAGGTTATATAAACAAAACCTGTGGTCTTAAGGAAGCCATACAAATTTTCAATTATATTGCTCATGAGTACTTCCCGGTCTTAACTGATCGTAATTAGTTTCTGCCCTACATGGACGTTATCACCCGTTTTGCAATCGATAGATTGAATAGTGCCGCTACGTGTGGCATTGATATAGGTATCCATTTTCATCGCATCCAGAACGATTAAGGGTTGGTTTTCCTTGACCGTATCGCCTATTTTAACCAGGATACGGTTAACCGTTCCTACGATGGGAGCCAATACCTGATTCCCTGAAGCAGGACCGGTGGGGCGAGAAGGTTTGGATATCGGTGAAGGTGATGCCGGTTCCGAAACAGGTGGTTTGGAATAGATCGAATCCGACTGGGTCAGATTGGCCCCAGGGTAACGGGATTCATCATCTTCAAGTACTTCAACCGATACTTCATATACTTTCTCATTTAATGTAATTCGCAATTTTTTCATTTTTAGATTTCTCCTTATTTAACCTTACTTAACCGGGGAGGGAAGGTTATGGGACCTCATGATGTCCATCCAACCCATCCTGGACCAGTTATCCTGGTTTTCATTATGCAGCAGTTTGATGTGGTGTATTTCAACATCGGCTGAGAGAGCTTCTGCTGCGGCAGCAGCAATTACCGCGACTTCTTCTGGCGAAAGTCCGTTCGAATCTTCAGTTGTTGTCTGAACTGCGGTAGTAGGAGTTGCCGCTTTTTGGGTTAGTTTTCTTACCACTTTTTCCAGCCAGCTTATCAATTTTATAAATTCCATCAGGATAATCAAGGACAGAAATACGATTCCCATCCCGATTATCATCAAGTATATTGCTTTTAAAACATTATCCCAATTCATTTTGACCTACGGTTTACAAAGGAATATTCCCGTGTTTCTTCGGCGGACGGTTATCCCGTTTGGAGCGAAGGGCATTCAATGCAGTCATGAGGAACCGGCGTGTATCTCTCGGCTCGATAACTTCATCCACATGTCCGTGGGCAGCCGCGACGTAGGGATTAGCAAATTCCCTGCGGTATTGATCGATTTTTTCTTTTAATGCTTCCCCGGGATTTGCCGCTTTTTCAATCTCTTTTTTAAAAACGATTTCTGCTGCTCCTTCTGCTCCCATTACCGCTATTTCCGCAGTCGGCCATGCATAAACCCGGTCTGCTCCCATATCCTTACTGCACATTGCCAGGTATGACCCACCATAGGCTTTCCGTATAATTACCGTTAATTTCGGAACCGTACAGGAAGCGTAGCTGAACAACATCTTGGCACCATGCCGGATAATTCCACCGTATTCCTGGTTGACTCCCGGGAGAAATCCCGGAACATCCACCAACGTTCCCAGGGGAATATTGAAGGTATTGCAGAAACGGATAAAACGGGAACCTTTATCGCTGGAATCGATATCCAGAACACCCGCAAGATGCATCGGCTGATTGGCTACTATACCAACGGGCATACCTCCCATACGGGCAAAAGCGATAATCAGGTTCGGAGCAAATTCTTTTTGAATTTCCATGAAGTCACCGTAATCCACGATATGGCGGATGACTTCTTTCATATCATATGGTACGCGGGGGTCTTCCGGTACGATATTTTCCATTGACGGATCCCCTTTGATTTCTATATTTTCTATCGGAAAGAAGGGGGGATTGGAAACATTGTTGGAAGGAAGATAACTGAGTAGTTTACGTGCAATATATGTTGCTTCTTTATCATTTTCGGCGATGAAGTGGATATTACCGCTGATACGTGCGTGAGTATCTGCGCCTCCCAGGGCTTCTCCCGAAATTTCTTCTCCTGTCGCGGCTTTAATTACATTGGGGCCTGCAATGAACATTTGTGATGTTCGGCGCACCATGATTATAAAATCCGTCATCGCCGGACTGTATACCGCTCCACCAGCGCATGGACCTGCAATAATGCTGATTTGGGGTACAACACCCGAGAGGTAAGTGTTCATGTAAAAAATACCACCGTATCCGCTTAAAGCATCTACTCCCTCTTGAATTCTGGCACCGCCGCTATCATTGAATCCCACCACCGGATACCCGCATTTTTGGGCATCTCTCATAATGGAAACAATTTTTCTAGCATGCATTTCGCCAACCGATCCACCCATGCAGGTGAAATCCTGTGAAAAGGCAAAAACCATACGACCATCTACAAGACCTGACCCGACAATAACACCATCGGAATTAATGGTTTGATTTTCCATACCGAACTGGTTGCAGCGGTGTTGGATGAAACTTTGGGTTTCCACAAAAGAACCTGGATCAAATAAAATATGAAGCCGTTCTCTTGCGGTCATTTTTCCTGATTGATACTGTTTTTTTATTTTCTCCGGGCCGCCACCACTTTTTACCTGGTGGCGTTTTTGGCGGAGAAGAGTTAATTTACTTTCTTTTTCGTGATTATTGGATTCCATGTCTTCTATTTACTCCTTTAAGCTGAGACATTTTCGATCTATATCGAATTAACCGGATTTCTTGAATGCTTTTCTCCCTGTAAAACATTTTACGGCTATTCATTCCCATACAAAACAAGGGGCAGAACTGAAACATATTCATTTTTACCGGGGAAAGTTGTTTTCTGTTTTCAGGATAATGTCAGAGCAGAAATTGCTGCGTTCAATTTACTATCGATAACATCAGGGTGCAGGCTGACACTGGATGAGGCCAGATTCCAGGCACCCGATGTTTTCACATAGACATCGAGAACGCGTAATTTGGTTTCGAAATATTTCTCCTGAGGGTCTTTCCCCGAAATTCGTGCAATATACGTAACGATCGCAGTATCTCCATAAAATGCGAAATCCGTATCGCTCATTTCGTAGAATTTCCAATGCTGATTATCCAGCAGTGCCTTGACTTCCTTCATGTATTCGTCACGCGAGTGAACCGTTGTGCGCGATCTTACTGTATATCCCTTCCATTCCGGGTGATGAGTATTACGAATTGTTTCTTCATCTTTGTTTATAAACGCTCGAAATATTGAATCGATATGTGAACGAATCTCTTTACGGTCTTTATCATGGTTTTTTTGTTCAGATTCCATTGAATGGCTCCTTTATAGTGATTTATTCACCTGATATATCTCTATACATTGTAAATCAATTTCCCCGGAAATACAATTATACCTATTATAAGCATTCTTATCCTTGCTGCGTGAAATTGCCTTTTAATGGCAATTTTAACGATAAAAAAAATTTTTTTTTTTTTAATTTATTTACTATATTGATGAATTTTAACAATTCATTATGTTAGTATTAATCCCATTTTGTGGTATTTCAAAGATCAGATAAAAATTTACCGCATATAATGAATGAAGAGAGCC
>JAKAGC010000155.1:0-4518 GCA_021817755.1 Acidobacteriota bacterium
AGATTGCCTATATAAATATGCCCCTGGGGAGTAGTGGCAATTATCTGTTTAATACCGTTTTTTTCTTCAATATCGATATTGGATCTATTATCTATTGTCTGGGTGGAAGTTTTTATATAATCTTCGAATATAAGGGGAATGTTGTACCAGGTTCTTTTTTGGAGATTATAGACATAGAGTTGATTGGGAGCAGTGGTTAAGAGGTATCCCTTTTGGTCATTATTAAAACCGAAAAGGCGTTTTAATTGGCGTGAATCGGGGGGAGTACGGGTGGGAAGTAGGATATCTATTTCCAGATTGTTTGCGTATTGAGTAACTGCACCGTTTTTCTCTTCGTCGATATAAGCGACGGATTGGGTTTGTGGATCAACGGTATAGCAAAGGACAGTCCGGTTTTTTCCTGCAACTGCTATGGGATCATTTAAGCATCCTGATGTGAGTTTTACGGAAGAAGCATCGACAAATGTCAATTGAAATTTCTGGTCATTATGGGCTGCGAAAAGGATTTGGTTTCCGATGGAAAAAATTTCACCGACGTTTGAACCTTTGGGGATGGGGTCTCTATAGGAGCGATTGTACCATGAACGTGATGCAACACTGTAAAATCGTGTTCCTTGATCTGTAGCAAGAACGATATTGTGGTCGGGTAGAGTGGCGGCATCGAAAACACGGGTAGGGCCACCGCCTGAATAGGGTTGGTAAAAATAGCACGATGGGCTTAGGGTAAAGGGATCGACGATGGGATATCGTTTAATATAACGTTGGTTTTCAGGAGACTTTAGGCGTACTGTCCAGATAGAGTCGGTATCGATGGAGATATTGAGAACGGGTCCTGCTTGGGGATCGAGTGCCTGGTTCCCGATGGTGGCGATTCCTCCACATAATGTGAGGGGCTGACCTTTCACGATATCAATTAGTTTTACGGGTGCGTTAGAAGGGAGTTTCCAGTGATGGGTGACACTGCGGAGCATGGTATGATACAAATCAACGGAACCATTACCGGCGATAAAAATTTTATCTTCTTTGAGAAGGGCATCACTGATGAGATTATCAGGGATACTAAAACGTTGGGGACCGCCGATACGGGTTTCAAGGTTGTCTGTATTTGATAGTTCTAGTAATTGACCTTGTTGGGTGATGGTAAAAACATGGTCTTCTACCTGGACGACTTCACGGGAGGTAGATTTGTCGCTAAATGAGTGCAATGGTCCCCATGAGTGATCGAGGTAATTATAATACCTGAGCCCCTGGGAAATGGCAAAAATGACACCATTTCGATAGGGAGCGGCATCAATGAGATGAGTATTGAACATATCGGAGGGAGGTGCACTGATAAGGGGTTCTTTATTAGAATTGAACCGGCTGAGTTCAGTAATTTTGTCCTGGGTTTCGCTTAACATGATGATGCCGTTTGGGTTAACATCGAGAATGCGGAGTGGGCGTCCATCGAATGAAGCGATTTGTTGTGCCTTTTTAAATTGGGCTTGAGCTGCCTGTTCCTCTGCAAGCCTGTAAACACGGGAATGAGGAGACCTGGGTGAGATTATGAATACCTGGTTATTGGAAGAAATGAGACGAATATTGGGATTATTTAACCATTCGGGCTGGTTATCGAGTAATATATCGGTATAGTTCCTGGTAACAACATTGTGAAGAAGAGCGGATTTGGAATCGTTAGGACCAAAAAATAAAACATAATCGCCGAAGGGGGCGGCGGACTGAAACCGGGTGGGGTCAAGAGAAGTGGGTTGTGGATTAAAAATGGTTCGAATCGGATTTTTAAGATCGGAAGGAGATAAAGCGGTGACTGTTCCGAAGCTACCGAGTGCGAGTATTTCATTGTTGGGGCCATAGGCCATTTTAGTAATTTTCCCCCCGGTGATAGGGCCAGGAATTTTCCATGTAATGGCTTGTTTTTGTGGGGTATTCCAGGGGGCGGAGGGTCCTGGAGCAATGATTCCGATGCGAGTACTGCTGCCGAAATAGAATCCATTGCCAGTCTGGAAAGGAAGTGTGGCTGAAACGGGTTGTGAAAAATGCAGAGCCCAATTATGAAGTTTAGTATCATAAGAGTAAATACCGGAGTTTCCGGCTATAATAAGTCTGTCATCAAAGTACCTTGCAAATTGAAAGTCTTCGAGAGCAAGGTTGGGATAAATATTGGTTTCATCGATGATGATTAGGGGTTGAAGTTTAGGGTACTGTGAAGGGATGAGGGTTAACCGTATACAACCGGAGTTTTTAGTAGAATAACTACGTTTTTCAAGTACCCATAATTGCTGCATGGAATCGACTGCTATGGATTGAATGGACCCATTTATTTTAGGAAGAGAAATGATGCTGGGGGATTGGAAATGGGGTGCGAAAAGGGAAAGACCTTTTGGAGTTCCAATCCAGAATTGGTTATTGGTGGATTGAATATGAGTAATAGAATGAGAGGGGAGCTGATCGATTATTGTTTGAGGAATGGAAACCCAATTATGGGTAGGTATATGATAGAGGCCGATAGCATTTTCTTTTGTTCCGAGCAGAAGCCATTGTTTATCAACGGAAACAGAAGCAGCGGTGATATCGTCATTGGTAAGAGGTTGATTTTGGAGAGATGTGAAAAGGGTATCACCTTTAACGATTTCCCATTGATGGTTATGAAGTTTAATAAGTCCATTTTGGCGGGTTAAACCCCAGATAATATCGTTTGGGGGGTGGGAGGAGGGGTGATATGAAAGGGGATCTATACCGCTTCCGGAACGAAGCATGATGATTTCGGGGTTGATTATGGATCTATTGGAAAAGGGATTGAGTGTGTGCCAAAGATATGTGGAGGGATCAAACCGGAAGATATTTCCTTTTTCTTGAGCCATATAAACATTTAGATCGGAGGTGTGGGAGACGGCTGTAAGAATGGGTTTTTGGTTTATTTGATTGCGGAAATTATCTAGAATTCGTTCATCTTGAACAATGCGTATGAGAGGTTTCTCAAATGCACCGAAATACCGGGCAAGCTGGACACCGGCGGACCATAGGAGTATGGTGAAAATAAATATAAGAATGATGAGACCGACGAATACGATATCGATGCGTTGTTTAAAGGGGAGGTGTTTACTTTTAAATTGGGCTTCAATGAATTTTATGTAGGTACGTTGGTTTGATTTCATGAGCTTAATTTATAATAAAGGGGGAGTGAGGGAATTGATTTGAAGGAGAGAGAATGTGAAAATGCACTGGGGGTATGAAAGAAAATTTTATTGAAAATACATTTTGAAAGTAGGACGTTAAGATAAAATGGAGTCGTGCCATGCTTTCTCCTCTTGAGATTTCCTGATTGTGATTAGTTGGTCAATAAATTGGGTTAAATAGGGTGGTGGAAGATTTAAAAGGGGTTGAATACTGTTTAAATGTTCAGTATCTGGAGGGAATGATTGAGCGATGAATGCGAGGGCTTCTCCTGCTTCGAGGTAATCGAGAGCTATGGTTTCATTTTCAGCAAGGGAAGCGAGATGGGTGGCAATAGACTGAGATAATCTATACAGAATACTCATATGACTTTGTTCTAAGAATTTCTCATCCTGGGAAATAAGTGGATATTGATTGCGTTCGAGTCTTCGGAAAAGACTGTATAAGATATTCTGTCTGGGATAAATGGAATGGATGAGGCGAAACATAACCTTTTGTTTTAAGAGGGGATATGAAATTTGGGATGGAGAGGAAACTTGGAATAAGAAAAGAGCTGTGGATTCGGAATGTAAGGCTTGAAGATAGAATAAATCGAGAACAATGGATGAAATATCAAAGGGGGAATCCTTTTTCGAGAAAATTTCGAGGTTTTGGTTATCTGTTGTTTTTAATAGGGCTTGAGTAATGGGGTGGACTTCCTGGGTTAATTGGATAAGAAGATTTTTTATTAAAGAGGATTGTGGATTGGTTCTACTTGCGTTTTCCAAAAAGAGATACGCGGAGTGCCAGATTTCCAATGCTTCGAGCTGATTGTTTTGTTGGATGGGAGGAAGTAAAAGAAGACGCAGATGTAACCGGGTTTGCTGAACGAGCCGGGATAGTAGCTTATCGGAAGGGGGAGAAAAGGGTAAGGATGATAATTCATAGAGGGTAATTTTTCGTTCCATAGAAGTCACTTCGAGTAAAAGCTGGGGTTGGATATTCCATCTTTTTAGAAGAGAAGACGTATGGAATAAAATAGAATGGGAATTGGTTCTGCGAAGAATGCGGCGAAGTAAATAGGTGTGGGGGTCTTTGATGATGGAAATCATGGTTAGATAGGTTATCAAGAAGATAATGAATGCGGTAGCAATGATTCCCCACCATCCGATTGAAAAGGGATAAAAACGGGTAAAGGTGTATCCTTTAATTGGGAGATAAATATGATCGTGTATCCAGTAAAGAATAAAGCCGAGTCCTTTTACTGATAATGCACGTGTAGCAATTATAATGACAGCGGAAATAATTATGAGTGCAAAAAAAAGAATAATGGAGAGCCGTAGTACGAGTGTTTTAAATGTGCGG
>JAKAGC010000155.1:4528-7945 GCA_021817755.1 Acidobacteriota bacterium
GTGCGGGGGGGTGATGCGGGCTTGGGCAAGGATTGTAATAAATAAGAGTAGAAATTGTTCATTGGATTGGATCACCTAAAATTGTTTCAAGGTATGGGGGGAATTGATTTTTAGGTTGAGACCTACTGGTTGGGCAAGTTTGATGAATTGAAACATTATTTTTATTTTGCATATATAGAATTATTTTATAATATGGGTGATTTTACCGATTAAAAGAAGTATTGCGAGTAGAAATCCACCGTAAAAAGCGAGAATGATTGTAATCCGAATTAAGTTTAAAACTTGCAATAGAACGACAAGAGCGCGAAGGTTGAAACCTGCACGGGAGAAAAATGCGGGATAGCGGGACATCATCATCTGTTTTTTTTTATTTTTGTATTTATTCCAATTCCGAAAGGGGCGAGCCATTCTCTTCAATGCAGTGGACCACATACGCATGGATTTAATTATTTTATTTGTGAAACGGGATTTCCTGGAAGACCAATTAATCAAGGTATCTTTATGCTCTTCGGTCTGGGCGATTGCAGCTTCGATGGATTGATTCTGTATATTCAAAAAAGTTTCAAAGGGTTCTTTTAATTGTTCTTGCATTTTAATACTCTATATAAACAGGCAAGTAGGTTTTTTGAGAGTAGAGAACGCCTTTTGAAAAAGGGGCCTGCATCTGCTTGGTTTTTTTACAAAAAATAGTCATTATAGTTTAACGGTTTTTAACCTTGCTTTTAAGCGGCTAACGGTATTAACGATTGCTGTAATTTCTGTTTCGATATTTTTTTCGAGTTCCATACGGCGCAATTCGGCTTGTTTAAGTTCGGTTTCTACTTCTTTCTCCATTCTCCAGAATTCGTTTGTAGATTGATTTTTGTAAAATGAGAGACTTTGTTTTTCTCTACGGATTTCTTCAAGAGTGTTTTCCATATCATCGAGAATTAGATCCCATTCGCGAAGTCGTTCATCCATTCTCCTGATTTTTTGTGACATACGAAAGGTTTCGCTTACAACGCGGTCAATTTCGGAACTGAGTATTTTGGTCATATCGGTAGTAACCTGGGCGATATTTTGATTGGCAGACAAAACTGTATCTGAGAAGTCACGGCGAACGAGTTCCATATTGGATTTGATTTTCTGGGCGAGTTCACTCCAGGTAATGTCTTTTGCCATATCTTTAATAATGCTTTCTCTTTCGAGAGTTTGGTGAACGATGAGATTATCGTTGATCCATCCGAGGCGTGTATGGAGAGGTTCAAACCGGCTGCGGTCGAGTATGAAAATATGAATTGGGGATCGTGGATGGGGTTCTCCATCAAAAACATATAAAGGGTTTTGGGGGATAGACTGACCGTTTAAGCGATCATGGAACCAATGGGTCATTGTTTCTCTGAGGAATTGGTTGAGATTCTCTTTTTTCCAATGATGAATGGAAGGGAAAAGAGATGTACCTTCAGGAACGAAGATGAGGGGGGTATCGGTTTCGTTTTGAGAGTCGTCTATATAATGTTTGGCCCAGAAGGGATCGGGGTAGAAACGCATATGTGGGGTATCGAGATCTTTAAGGAGAGGAAGGGGATCGATTTCGAGTCTGGCAGCCTGGGCAGGATGTAGAAAAAGAAAATGATATCCTCCTGGTTCGGCTTGTGCTGCCTGGAATCCGTATTTAATGGCGCCATCATAAATCACCTGCATTGGAAAACTGCGAATTTCGGCGGCAAGTGCAGGGAGTTGAGAAGGGGTAAACCGGAGTAGAATGGGCCGTGGGCGGGTTATGCTCTGAATATATGCGAGATTGTATTCGAGTCTTGCTTTCTGTTCTAATAAGCGTTCAACTGTGACTTTTTCCATGTGCCTGGCAGAACGAAGTTCAAGTCTGTAACCGATATAGGGCTCGGAATTCTCAATGGCAAGATGAAGTTGATCGAGACCGGCGCTGCTCTCTTTTAAATCGATAAAGGAAAAGGAGATGTCTTTTACTTTGCGAGATAAAAAATACTCCTGACTGTAAAAGGTTAAACGTGAGAGTAGGAGAAATTCAATATTAATAGGGGATTGGGGGTCTTCGGGAATTTGAGGGTATTGAAGAAATGCAGCAAGTAAGGGGGAGATAGGGGTGGGAGTTTCAGTGGGGTTGAAAAATAAAGGTGCGCTATCTATAAAATGAGTGAATTCTCTGAATTTGTCTTCATTAGGAGGAGGTGTATCGGGAGGTAAAAAGAGGGTTCGTTCATCGAGGGTGTAGGATGTTAAAATGGAGTATTTTTCTTTTAATTGTGAAGCGGCAAGACTGGAAAAAGCGGATTTACGTTTGGGATCATGGAGTATATGGAAAATATAACGGAATTGATTGGATTGTGAAGTATGAGGAGCTTGTTCAATGGCACTGACTCTTGTTGAAGTGGCATGAAATGAGAGATTTTTAAAGACAGTTTCTGCCTGTTCAGGAGGAATTGGGGGGGTGATGATGAGAAATTGGGAAGAGGGTTCAAGGGGTGATTGATGGGCATGGTCGATACATTGGAGAAAGAGGTGGGCAATACTTTCGATGAGTGGGTAGGATTCCCCGGGTGGTGGATCAAAACGCTCGGTACGTTGAGTGATATCTTTGAATTGCTGGGCAAGTGTTTGATATACTTTGAGGGATTGATCGTTGAAATGGGGGCGATTTTGTTCTGAATATGGATCGGGGATTTGGAGTGTAACGTATTTATAAGGTGAAGATCCTGTAAAAATAATACGAAGTGTTTCAAGGTATTTGCCGTTGAAGAGTTTGGCAGCGGGAGTAAGTACCTGAAAAACTTCGGAAGGTGAAAGTTGATCTAAATAAGAAAAAGAGTAGGAGGAAATGTTATGCATTTCTGAGCTCCTTAATTAAGATGTCTCGCCAGGTTTCGATAATCTTTCCGGCGATATGTTGGGGAGAGGGTTTGGTTTTTCCAGGGAGGAAAAGAGGGGTATCAGGAACCCGATGGGAATCGATGTGCCATTGAGAGAGATTATCGATTTTTGAAGGAACCCATGTAATGGTAATACTGCGCCGGGATGTATTCCCGAGATTGAATCCTGAGGCAATGGTCCCGAGTCGAGCTGCACCGGAAGGGTGGAGATGGGAACGGATTTCGGCAGGTAGAAAAAGCATTAGTTGAAGTGTGGAATACCTGGCTTGATCTAATGGAATGTTTCTGAAGTGTTGAAGATGTGGGGCAGGAGTAGATTGGGAAGAGGTTTGGTTTTGGTTTTCCCACATGGGGTTTTCTTCTTGTATTCTCCATGCAGAATATGCCCATTGAAGAGGGGCTTGGGTTTGAGAAGGGAGATGGTTTTGGGCTTCAAATGGAGTGGGATTGTGAAGAATAGGGATGGGGGAGAAAGAAGTACGGGAGTCGAGATATGTAGGAAGCCAGCCGATGGCAGTTAAGAATTCCT
>JAKAGC010000156.1 GCA_021817755.1 Acidobacteriota bacterium
GTTTAAATTCAAGCGTATGGGAGCCATTTTCTAAAGGAATTTGCTCTCTCAGGATCGCTCCACTATAAGCGTCGATGGAAGAGATTAATTTTCCATCAAGGTACATATTTAATTTCCCTTTTGCTGATGGGGGACAGTATGGAGAGTGAGGATCAGAATAGTGAACAAACATGAAAAAGGGATTATTCTGAATTTGATGAAGGGTTTCCAGTGCTTTACGAGTTACAGTTTCGGCTGGTGTGAAGAAAACCGATTTCCGGTTTAATTTTTCCTGGTAAATATCGAACCCTCTGTTAAAACCGGTAGTAGAAGCAAGAGTTCCAAGTGAAATAATTCCTGCGGTTCGGTAATTATTTTCTTTAAAAATTTCGGGTAATGTTTTATACCGTCCATCGTATTTATATTCATTACTTAAGACTCCCAATTCATTGGGGTAGTATGTTGTGAACATTGCGAGATGGGAAGGGAGAGTCTGTGGTATAGCAGAATAAGCACGGTCGAATACGATCGCTTTACTGGAAAATGATTTGAGTAGTGGTGTAAATGCTTTTGAACCGCCGATCCCACCGGTGTCAATGTAATCTCCTCTGGTGGTATCCAGGGATATGAAAATTATGTTGTAGTGTTTTGGCGATCGCGAACAGGAGCACAGCAATAGAATGAAGATTAACAAAGGGAATCGATATTTCAAGTAGTTTTCCTTTCGAAAGTACGATAATTTCATATTATTATATAAAAGAAACTTTAAACATATATTAAAAAAAAATAAAAATATTTTAATAATTATCAGGGCAACATTCGGGGAAGTCAATCGTAAAGGAAGTGCCTCTATTTAACTTACTTTCCACTTTAATACCCGCTCCGTGAAGTTCACTTATTTTTTTTACGATGGATAATCCAAGCCCTGATCCCCCAATTTCTTGCGATCTCGCTTTATCCACGCGGTAAAACCGGTCGAAAATAAAGGGAATGGACTCTTCAGGAATACCGATGCCATTGTCTCGAAAAGTCATTATGGCATGCCCATTTATTTTTTCAAGGAGTATTTCGATTCGTCCACCTTTGGGAGTGTATTTTATTGCATTTTCCAGGATATTGGTTATTAATCGGGAGAGAAGAATTTCATCTCCATGTATGGAAACCGATTCGATTCGATAAAGGATATAGGCGATTTGTTTTTCTCCAGCTAATCGTTCTGTTTTTTCAAAAACATTAAGTAGAATTTCATCCAGGGGGATTGAGCGGAAGGATTTTTTGTAATCTACTGCATCTACGCGGGATAAAAACAGGAGATTGTTGGTGATTGTTTCCATTTTCTGAGTCTCTTCATAAAGAGTATTTAATGTTATACGGTAATCTTCGCGGCTTCGGTTTTTACGTAATGCCAATTCGATTTCACCTCGAATAACTGTTAATGGTGTTTTTAAATCGTGAGAAGCATCCGTGGAAAATTGTTTAATCCGTGCTACCGATTGTTCTAATCCTGCGATCATTTCATTAAGGGTGGTTACCAGTAGTCCGATTTCGTCTTTCCTTATATTATTAGTAGGTATACGAAGACTCAAATCTTCGGTGGAGATACGGCGGGCTGTTTTCACTACCAGTGCCACGGGACGAAGTGCGCCGGTGAGTAGAAAGTATCCCCCCAATGTTGAAACCAAAACCATTATCGGTCCGGATATAATTAATATAAAAACGAAACTGTTCAATGTCCCGAAAACCTTTTTTAAAGATGTTCCGACTTCGATAAGATATTTACCCTGGATTCCTTTTTTTACAGGGTAAAGAATGATGCGTAAGGGATGGCTTGTACGGCTTTTTTCATTAGCAGTCATAAACCGGTATTCGTTGGGAAGTTTGTATGAAAGAGTCTTCCATATTTCACGCTGGGAAATATTTCCCGCAAGTACCCCGGATCTGGCAATCAAACCGAAATCATCTACACTTTTCCCCGTGGTATCGAGTATCTGGATAAATAGACGATTAACCAAAAATTCGCGTTCTACTTGTTTGATTTGTTCTCTCCATTTTTAAAATGGAACTTTTGAAATATAGAGTTCCGATTGTTCAGCAGCGGTAATCAATGTATAATCGACTGTGCTCATCAGGTTCTTTTTGAAGACCTGATAGAGAACGATATCGGAAATTATAAAAATGAAAGCCAGAACCAACGCGTAATACAAAGTCAACTGCGCCCGAAGCGAGTTAAATATCCGAATTCTCATCAATTTTATACCCGACTCCTCGAACGGTTTTTATATATTTTTTAGCAAAACCTTTATCAATTTTATCTCGGAGATGATTGATATATACATTAACCACATTGCTGAGACCGTCGAAATTCATATCCCATATGTGATCGATAATCATACTCTGGGTAATAATTCGTCCTTTATTGCGCATGAGATATTCCAGCAGGGCATACTCTTTGCCGGTAAGAGTAATAATTTTTCCTTCTCGTGTAATCTTTCGTGAGACCGGATCCAACTCCAGGTCACCAACCTTTAGGTTTTTTGTTTTATAATCTTGAACTCTTCGTAAAAGGGCTTTTATACGTGCCAGTAATTCTTCAAAAGCAAACGGTTTAGCCAGGTAATCATCTGCTCCTTCCTGGAGACCTTTTACTTTATCTTCTACCTGGTCCCGGGCAGTAAGCATCAGAACCGGAGTTAATATGGATTCGTTTCGAATCTCTTTGCACACAGTAAATCCATCTTTTTTGGGTAGCATGATATCGAGAATAATTAGATCATATTGATTGAACCGGACATATTCCATGGCTTCTTCTCCATCATAACTAACATCGACGGCATAGTGCTCCTCTTTAAGGCCACGTTTTAGAAAGCTCGCCACTTTTTTATCATCTTCAACGATCAATATTCTCATATTTAATTATCCCGAAATTGTACTATTTTTATCTTAATCGATATTGATAATCTCTCCGGAGTAGGGGACTTTAACTTTGAAACCGTTCTCCTCGAGGAATTTTTGAAAAGCCAGAGCTTGGTCTTCTTCACCGTGAACAAGTGCGATTTTCTTAATATCCAGTTTTGATTCTTTTAATACCTCTAATATTTCATATCTATCGGCATGGCCGCTAAAGCCTCCTAATTCCTTGACATGAGCTCTTAGAGGGTAGGATTTATTTAAGAAATTCAATAAGGGGGGTTCACCCTCTCTCTTATTATTTTCATATGCTTCGCCTTCGGTTAGAATACGGCGGCCCAGTGTGTTTTCTGCCATATAACCTACTATTAATATGGTATTTTTCTCATTATGGATTTTATAACGAAGATGATGAAGGATACGGCCTGCTTCGCACATTCCCGATGAAGCAATAACAATATTTGGGTTTGGATCGGTCATCAACCGCATGGATTCTTCTACGGTTTGAGTAAAATGAATCCGGTCAAACATAAACGGATTTTCTCCTTTTTCCAAAAACTCTTTTCGGGCGTCTTCATCGTAATTTTCAGGATGCTCTCCGAATACTTTGGTCATATTGGCTGCGAGTGGACTATCTATATAAATAGGTAAACGTTGTGTTTTTCCTTCATTGTAAATCTCATGCAGCACGTAAATCAATTCTTGTGTTCTACCGAAAGCAAAAGCCGGAATAATAATCGACCCACCCCGTTTCGTTGTCTCATCGATAATCTCAATCAATTTTTGTTTGAAGTCTTTTACAGCTTCATGTTTTCGGTTTCCATAGGTACTTTCAAGAATTAGCAGATCTATATTTTTGTCTTCTTCCGGGAAATGGGTAGTGGGATCATTGAGGATTGGTTTATCGAAGCGTCCGACATCTCCTGTATAGAGTACCCGGAATGTTTTCCCATTTTCGGTGATGCGTAACAAGCAAAATGCAGAACCCAGTATATGCCCGGCATCATAAAACGTAACAGTCGTATTTTTCCCGATTGAAACCGGTACTCCGTAAGGATAGCTCTCGAAATAATCCAGCGATTTTTCTGCATCTTTCATTGTATAAAGGGGAGTTACCGTAACAAGATTAAACCGTTTCGCCATTTCATTAACAGCCTCGTTGTTGATGCGATGAGTATCGGATTTTAATTGGCGTCTAATTTTAATAATTTTTCGTTTGGATAATTCTTTATTTCTTCTGGAATTTTCCTGTTGGAATAAGTAAGAACGAACCGTTTTATAGTTAAGGTATTCCGCATCCGATTCCTGGATATGTGCCGAGTCCCTTAATAAATAGCGGCAAGCATCATGAGTGGCACGAGTAGCGATAATTCTCCCGAAAAAATTCTGCTTTGTTAGAAAAGGAATTCGTCCACAATGATCAATGTGAGCATGGGAAAGGACTACATTGGTAATCAATCTTGGATCTACCTGGAATTGGTGGTTTTTGATTTCCGCTTCTTTACGGCGTCCCTGGAACATTCCACAATCCAACAATATACGGTCTTCTCCTGCTGTTATTAGATGCATCGAGCCGGTTACTTCTCTGACGGCTCCATAAGGTGTCAGGTACATTTTATCTCCTTTTATAATCAATAATTGCGTATTTGGAAATACGTAATTAACTGTTAGCTTAAAGAGGTATCAAACAGACTATTATATTATATTTTAAAGAAAAAAAATAGATTGAAAGCAGTATTGAAAAATTCTTTAAATCGTTTTACAATTATTTATACGAATAAAATTTCGTAAAAGGAGATTTTATAATGGAAGATAAAAGCAAATCCGTTTTAAGAAATGCAGGTTTTTTTATTGCCGGTGGTTTAATCGGAGCAGGTATTGCCTTATTGTTTGCACCGGTATCCGGAAAAGAAGCACGTGAAGCTATCGGTAATAAATATGACGACCTGAAAGACAAATTAAAACGTATGGAAGAAAAAGTAACTAAAATCGGCGCCCGGATGACTGGGAAAAAGGACGAGTTCTAATCCGATATTACTACTTCTATCATTTTACGTTATCCAGGCCAATAGGAGTCAAGCCCCTGCCAAAACAGCGACTTTATTTAATGGGGAATTAATTTTGCCAGGGGCTGGCTTACCAAGATTTTTTTATATACTAAAATCAATTTGTATTTTCTCCCACTTTTTCGAATATTTACAAAAATATCAAAAAATGATAAAATAGTCATTTGCTTTATTCCAAAATAGAAGAGCATTGTTTTAAAATAAGACAGTGTTGTGGATTAAAGTAATTACGAGGCTATCGATGCAGAAAGAAGAAATTGATCGATTTAAACAGCAATTGCTGGCATTAAATGGACAAATTACCCGGATAATGGACGGGCAGGATAATCAGAATTTAACAAGAGATGCAGTTGATGAAGTCGACCAGGCCACTGATCTGATGGCAAATATGATGGGTTCTGCTATTTCTTCAAATTATCATAATAATCTGGTAAAAATTCAGGAAGCATTGAAACGAATCGAAAACAACGAATTCGGAAAATGCATGTCATGCGGAACTGAAATCCCCATCGGAAGATTGGAAATTCTGCCATTTACCCTTTACTGTATGGACTGTCAGAAAGAGATTGAAAGAACCAGGAGAAATCGTAGGTAGTCATTGTTAGTAAAGATTATCTTCTTCTCCATGCCTAAATAAAAAATAATTCTATATCTAAACAATTGAAATTTTTCTTCCCATTTTTCCAATATATTGGAATTTTTTCTATATATAATATTTCGCTATAATTTCCCAAAAACCTTTTCCGAAAAGGCATCTTTAATAAAATCTACAACATGGAATGGAAATTGCTTTAGTTTTACGGAATTGAGGTGAAACATGAAAAATAAAAAAATTAATGTTGTTTTAATGTTATTTATTCTTTTTCCATCATTGATAATAGTTGCGTCGACAGCAGATAAAAAGGTTTCGGGTGATATTTCTGAAATATCACTGGAAGATTTACTAAATACGGATATTACGGTTGCGGGGAAAAAAGCTCAAAAAATCAACGAAGCACCTGCTATAGTCAGCGTTATTACCGATGAGGATATTTATCATATGGGAGCATCGAGCCTTTATGAAATTTTAAGTACTATCCCGGGGATTAATGTTACTGAAACTTATTTCGGGTATTCTTCCATTAATATTCGAGGAAGTTTGCAGACACATTATAATAATAAGAGTCTTTTATTATTAAACAATCATCCCATATTCGATAGTATTTTGGGATCTTATTACCTTGAACAGATTCCGCTCAATATGATTAAACGAATTGAAATCATACGCGGTCCGGGCTCTACATTATACGGTACGAATGCATTTACAGGTGTTATTAAAATTATTACCAAAGATGGTAAAGATTTGAATGGTGGAGAAGTGGGGTTAACTGCCGGGAGTTTCAAAACTATTAATCCCTCTTTCGTTTATGGAAAAGCATTTAAGGATTTTCAATTATCGATTGCCGGTAATTATATGGATTCTAAAGGTTGGCCTTACAAGGTTTCTATGGATGAAGATCATCGCTCCGGTCAAATCGATTATGAAGATGATTATTATAATGGGATGATTTCTATCGGTTATAAAAATTTAAAAGCCAATCTTTCCTATTTCCATGTTAATAAGGATAAATTCGGTACTGTTCCTACTCTGGTTTCTACCGGATATAGAAAAATTGATGGGTTTTCCGGGGATTTGTCTTATGATTTTAAGCCCGGGAAAAAAACATCTTTTTCGATTTATGCCTATTATGATAGTATTAAAGGGTATGAAGAAACAGGATGGGTTCCCCCGCAACAGAGTCTAAAAGATATGGGTATCGGTGAAGTAGAGGATATGAAAAGTAAGAATTCCAAAGCAGGAGTTGAGTTCCAGGGAACTTACAAATTTTCGGATAAAACCCATTTAGTAGGCGGATTATTGTATGAGTCTCTTCATACGAATCCAATGATTCAATATATAAAAGGAACAGACATTCCTTCTCCGTTCGGGTCGAGTCCATTTTTTGATTCTCATAATTCATATGCTTATTCCGGTTATCTTCAACTTGATAGTGTTTTAGGAGATATAGTAGGAGTTGTTGCCGGAATTCGGTATACATATGACAAAGATTTCGGATCCAAAATTGTTCCCCGTGGTGGATTTGTTTTTTATACCAGTGATAAAATACATTTCAAAATGTTGTATGGACAGGCTTTCCGTAGTCCTAATTTTTTTGAAAAATACACAGAAGGCGCCAACATACTTTATGGAAATCCCGATTTAAAACCGGAACAAATCAATACCCTGGATTTTGGAATGGACTACATGATAAATTCACAAAATAACCTTCGTATCAACTATTTTTTTACTACAACCGATAATTTGATTACACGAAGTGGTATAGTTAAAGCCGGTGAAAGAGGAAATACCAAAGATACCCCTCAATATCAAAACTCCGATGGACAACGGATAAATGGTCTTGAAATCGAATTTAAAGGCGCTCTTTTGAAAAAATTCCGTTATTTCGCCAATGCTTCTTACATAGAAGGTGTAAATAAAAAGAACGAATTTGACATTGGATTTATTCCTACATTTATATCCAATCTGGGATTTTCAATTAAATTCTATTCAAAGGGTACTTTCTCCACCAATCTCCAGTATACGGGAAAACGTTCAGGGAAATTATTTAATAGAACCGATTATACTGTTGATCCTTTCTTCTTATGGAATGCCACGATAAGTTACGATCCGGCTAAATCGCTTTCACTCCGGCTGATTGGTAAGAATCTAACCAACTCCAATTATTTTGTACCCGAATACATACGGGCAAACATTCCTG
Organism: Acidobacteriota bacterium; assembly: GCA_021817755.1. Lineage (GTDB taxonomy): Bacteria > Acidobacteriota > Aminicenantia > UBA2199 > UBA2199 > JAKAGC01. The sequence goes on from JAKAGC010000156.1 coordinate 7,751, forward strand.
AAATTCCCGGAGGCCCAGGAAGAGCATTCTATATTCAAGCCTTATATGATTTTTAAATCTTAATACGGACTTTTAGTTGTAGTCTACGGTTCTCCCCCTCCATTACTCCGCCCGCCCTCATTTCCCCGTGAGGGCGGTTTTTTTTTTATCTATATTTTTGCCCGAAATTATTGGATAAAA
>JAKAGC010000157.1 GCA_021817755.1 Acidobacteriota bacterium
TTCTCATAGGTGCCTTGCTTTTGAGGGTCAGACGTATTGGGCTCCCCTTCTTTTCCTCCTGCTTCAAAAAATATAATCGCAGGGATTAACCCATTCTGCACAATACTTGCCCCGAACGTATCGATATACCCTTTATATTCATTGAGAACCATACCCATTGAATCGGAGATATTGCTCTTCTTAATCGCCTCAATCGCTTTGGGAATCAATTCATCGATGCCTTTCATGGTCTCTTCTCCGCTTGAAGAACCGGGGAAATCAAATCATCGATCTTCTCGATGCGCGTGAACCCATACCCGATACTGGCATTCCCACCGATTTGAACCGGTTCACGGGACGAAAACTCAAGATCGTAAGCGATATCACGTGGTTTTAACAGGAAGAAATAAAACCGGCTCTCACGCGGCACAACCTGCTCATGCCATATATTGGTACTCCTGCCGTTCTCCAAACAATTACGAGCAATGAGAGGCAAATGATAATCACCGCATATATCATCGAAATCGATATCGTTCATCAACACGGGGTTCTCCCCTATTATACTCTTAATCATCGTGACGCTCTGGCTGTCGAGTTCGGTGTATTGGATTTTATGTTCATGCTCTTCGAGTACAGCGTCTTTATCGGTCTTATCAAATGTAAATGCTGTACCTGATTCCGGTTTTAATTGGGCGAGCCGATTGAGGTGTTTTTTTATATCATGGGTATCGGAACAATCGAACGTTTTCATCATATCGATTAAATCAGAAATAACATGAGGACATGTGGCCCTGAAAAAGGATTTAACATTGCTTCGCACCGGTATGGAAAAAAGGTTGGCATTAAAGAAGCGGAATTTACCGGCCTGGTGGATTTTTTTCGATTTCTTAACTTCACTCTCTTTCTTATCTTCGTTCTCTGTGTTTTCTTCCTTTTCGTTTTTAGGGGTATTATCGGTTCCGAAAATATCGATGATGCGAGGCGTATTTTTCCCGTATTTTAAATCGAAATACTCCCGCAGTGCTCCTTTTAAACCCGAGGCATTGATATTGGGGATGCCGGTAACAACATCCCTTTGAACTCGGTTATCCACAAGACCATAGGCTTCATCTCCACTTCCCACGTGCATATTGGTTTTTGCTGTTATAATATACAACTCGCTCTGATACGGTGTTTCATTCATTTGTTTCTTATTATCTGACATGGTTTATTCCTTTCCCTTTTCCTTTTGTAAAGGAAATATTTTATAATAATTGAATCCCACTTTTTTATTTCCCGGTTTATCCAATAACCCTCTTATGCGATCGAGGGTGCTATTATTACTATAATACAAAACCGTTCCACGCGCTAAGAGATTGTAAGGCGTTCCCAGGTAAGGCGTAGTGTCGTTTTTTTGATTACTCAGATTCGAGTAATGATTCGTAGTGCGTACACTCGATCTCAAATTCCTGGAATACACACTCTGCGATACAGAAAAATCACAGATATTCAGTATCGACGGTTCGACAAATGCATCGCCTGTCAAAAGGATTTTAGAACCTTTCAATTCAGGTATGGTTTCATCGAAAAGATTAGCAACTGTTTTTTCTGTTATTTTCTCTTCAATGTCCATCCTGAAAGCCGACCGCTCTCCTCCGAAGAAAACAAAATTAGAATCGAATTTCACGGATTCCTCGTTTACCTTTTTTTTAAGTTTTAAATAAAACGAAAATGCATATCCCTTTTTCAATCTCAAAAATACCTGTTTGTAATAGGCATCTTCCTGCGTTTGGCCCTCTTTTCCTTTGGTGATCCCCACCTGTTCATCCGGGATAAAGAGGTCCTTTAATTCAACGATCATTTCCGGTGACTCTTTTGAAATGAGTCTATCGGGTGGGCGTTTTTTGGATTTATACCCGTCGAGGTAAGGGAGAAAGGATTTGGTTTCGGCGTTAGTATTATTAAAAAAAGCCTGGCCATCTTCTTTGGGAGAGTACGGGAAACCATAATCACCAGGGAGTACATGGAACGCACGGTTTTTATTCCGAGTGATAAACACAGGGGATAGTTCTTCGATTGATCCGAAATCCTGGACTTCCTGATCGCAATTTTCAAAAGAAGGATTGAAACTTTTTTCTCCGATTAATTTAATTGCTTTCTCTTTTTTTTCGTTGCTGTCGGAACTCCCAAGCGGGAATAGTCCGTTTTGCATTAACAATTCCTGGCGCAGCATCCCCAGGATAACCGTTTGAGAAGGGAAATATAGCGATTTTATATAGTAATCTTTTTCCTTCTCTACTTCGGTGAGTTTTTGTCCTCCGAAAAAGAAATTACCCAGAGGGGTTAAAGTAACGCGTACAATACGGTGTGTATGGGTATTGGATTGTTTATTATTGTCGTTCATTGTCATCTTGGTTGAAAAAATGGAGTGTACGCAGTACCGCGTATACTGCCTGGAATTTGCGGTCATCTTTTTTCTCTGCGTCTGGGACAGCAATATAGACTTTATAAACCAGTTCAGCCACACGGTCGATATATCCCCTGTACTCGTCATGAATTTCTTCATCGAACGAGTTGGCAAAGAAATGCTTGACCCGTTCTTCTACCTGGTCCGGGACATGTTCGAATAGTTCTTTCAATATTCCCCGGTATGCCTGGATACTGTGTACAATTGAGTTGAGGTATTTATCTTTGTCTTTATCGCTAAAATCCTTCAATAGTTTCATGACCAGGGTGTAGATATTGCGGTTTCCAGGAGAATCATCTTTCATAAGTTCTTTTTGAAAAACCGTGCCAAATGCCCGGCCACTATGTTTTAAAACCTTAAATGCCACGGCATTTTTTCTTTTCCCATTTTCAGAATGTTTTTTGGCATGGTTTTCAAGTTGGTTTCGGGCTTCTACCAGTGCCTCATTCATTGGGAACTTGTAATAGGTTATAGAAACCCCATACGAGAGGGTATTATCGGGGAATTTTTCTTTGAATTTGGCATCGATTTCATTAATTAGATCGAAGATGTTTCTTTGAGAATAGGTCGAGTCCTGTTCATTTTTGAATCGATTCACGATGGGAGCAAAAAAGAGTAGATCGTCACCCCCTGCATAAACGGGCGTGCCTCCATAATCCTGGATGATATGAACTGCATCGGATGCAAAAGAGGTAAAACCCTGCGTAAAGATTTTCAATTGGTCTAATTTTTTTTCTTTGATTGTTTCTCCGATGTCGTCACCGTCTGCCTGGACAATCGCAATATATTTATGGTACATTTTGAATTCTTCTTTAAATGCCTCATCAGTCTTTAAAGCCTGGATGATGGAGGTTTCATCTTCGTCATACTGGTTTATGATATATTTTTTGATGGTTTGGTAATAGATTTGTTTATCTATTTTTTCTAATTCACATGATGCAATCTCGATCAATGATTTGAAGCGCTCATCCAATCCTGCATCCAAAGAAAGAAAATTCTTTCCCTTTGATTTCAAAAATTTCTGTATAACCTGGTTCGTATCTATATGTATAAACTTGGTTTGGCGTTCGATGCAATCCAGATATGATGATAATTCGACAATTGGATTCATATCTTGATCGAAGTCTTTCTCGACAAAATAGATTTGAAGGTAGCTATCCAGGGCATCGCGAACTTTTTCGATATTCAGAGCATTGTTTTCCTCCCGGAGTTTTTCGTAAATCCCATTTGCAATGATTTGCATGGAAATGTTTACTGCTTCTTTAAGTTTCTCGAAATCTCCGTCCATAGCCCGGAAAATTAATCGATCGGGGAAAAAACCTGCTTTTAGTTTTTTGCTCGGGTCAGAAGGAGGATTCTGATTGGGGATGATGATATTTTTTTCGTCCAATCCTAGTTGTTTAAGTTGGTGAATGATTGTTTTCATCAAGAAAGAGAAGAGATAACTTGCCGTCCATATTTCTCGTGTTTTTTTCGCCATGCCCAGTGTTTTGATAATCGGTCCGATGGTTAATCCGATAATTTTCACGTTTAAATTCTCCTTTATTTTTTAGAAATCCTTTCCCAATTCTTCAAATCGTTATTGTTAATTAGACAAAAATCCAAAAAACTTATCATGTTGAAATCACTTTTCAGAGGTGTTGGAATGGTGAATAATCTTTTATTATCAAGTGAAAATTTGAATTCTCGGTTATACATTTCATCAGGAATCTCATTAGGAAAAATGTAGATGTGTTGATTGAAGACTTTGAACATGAGGGGGGATTGGAACCGTTCAATTCTGTCTTTATCATCTTTTTCTTTATTGTCTTCGATATTGACCTGTATTTTACCTTTCCAGGTCCTGAATTCATTGTGTTCAGCGAGTCCAAGTAATGCACGAATATATCGAAAATTCGGTGTTTCTTTTTCCGGCAGGGATTTCGCAATCCGTTGAGGTCCGTCTTCGGAACGATACTTCAATGAATCGAACACATCTTTATATCTTGTTTTGAGTGTTTCTTTGATCTTTCGTTTTTCCCAATCGATATGCTTTTCCTCGCTCAAGTACCGGAACAATTTTGATTTGATGTACTTATTATGATTGATACCGCTCTTCATAATTTTATAATCCATATCGATCTCATTATAGATATTCGAGCCTGATGGTTTCTTCCTGTAATACACCGGGTATTTTGAAAGGGCACTATTCTCGAATCCTGCCTGGGTCGTATCACCGGTCGTAAAACACCCGAAACCTTTACTCTGCCTTAACCCGAAATTATGCAATATAAAAAATTTTTCAATAACCTCTTTTATTTTATCCAGGAGTTCGGTCTTAAAGCTGAATATCTCTAATGAATGAGACGGATAATAAACAGTGGTTTTATCCATTGTAATAATCGGTACTTTTTTCGTTTCCACTTTCCCCGGTTCAACCGATATCCTGACTTTATAATCCAGGGCTTTGTGGATGTCATTTTTATACTTTTTTTTATCCTGCCCATTGAGAGCCTTGTATTTTTCCTCATCATGTTCGATAAGGAATTTCTTGTACTCCTCAAAATCATCGAATACTTCATCAATAAGAAACTTATCCAGTTTTGGTTTTAACTCAGTGGAACGTAATGTTGCGCCCGCTTGATCGCTTTGGAAATGAATCAACGGACTGTGCTGCTTTAACGTAACAATCAATTTGAATGGATTACTCATGGCTATACTCCCAATAATGAAAAAAAGCAACCGGAAAGAAGTAAGAAAATAATAAGAATCTCAAAAAATACAAGACCTATTAACAAGGGCTTTTTCATCCGGTCATGCCGGGTGAATAAAAGCCAGGATATAAAACATGCAATAAGCATAACCATCACAATAGTGATTAATCTACTCGGAGCACCTACATCCAGAACATTTGAGAAAATATTCATTCCAAAAAAACCACTGATAAATGCAGGGATCAAAAAAAGAGAACCAATGATGGTAATTTTTTGAAGAAGATCATTTCTTCTATTTTCTTCCTGGAGTGAAACATAATTATGAAGTTCTTCTATTTCCTGATCCAGTGCTTTTACATCCCGCTCGATATTCATGGCTTTGATTATTTTTTCATATAACTCGATTCCCTGCTCAATTGCCGTGATCTCTCTGAAATAAATTTTATTTATAAACTGAAGATATTTTTTTTGAAGCTTTCTCAATTTATCGGAAGTGTTCTCTGATTCTTCCATATTTGCAATGTAAGTAGCTTCACTGGAAAAACGAAGAATCGAAGCACGTTGAACCAGGGATAGTAATACCATCCTGAAATACATAGTTTTGAAATGATCCTTAAAAAATGTTTTCTCACTGTCATTTAAAAGGATAAACGAATACCGTGTGATTCCAAAAAGTGAACTCCATTCGGTTCCTATCCAACGATCATATGTATGCTCCGTTAACAGCTTTTTCTTCATTGGTATGCTATTACATGAGGGCGAAGACTTATCGATAAACACCAATTTATACCAGTCATCATCATAAGTATAATTATATTCCTCTTTTTTTTTTTTATAATTTGCTAATTCTTTACAAAAAGCTTTATCCGCGATCCAGCAGAAAACAAACAGTCGGTCATCCAGTATCGGTGAGATGCGGATACCTTCTTTCTCCTTCTTCAATTCATCGGTGTGAAATGAATTCCCCAGGACCCCCATGATTGTATTTGAAAGAGTATTTTTATTTTTTTTTGCACTATCAATCGTATCGAAGCATTTAAAATCTGATTCAAACTTTTTTTTCTTATCAAAAACGATTTCTAGAGAATCGGCTAAAAATGCTTCCTTAGTGCATCGAGTTAATTCTGGAAATTCATCATGTTTATTCAGAAATTGTGGATAGATATGTCTTCCGAATTCATTAATTCTGAGAATATCATTAAGCTCTGTATAACGATGATTGGCCATATGAAATGAAAGAATTCCCACCCCAGTGAAGTAAACAGTCAAAAGGATTTTCTCAATTTCTAATTCATATGTTACACATTTTTCCTTTGTATCGACCGTTTTGATTCTATATAAAGGAATTGTATTGGATTCAATTATATATTTGTATTGTCTGAGAGTCTTAGAATTCTTACTATCGGCAAATAATGCCTCTCTCGCAAAATCATAAAAATATATATACTCATTGTAATCCAGAGGACTATTGATTTCAAAGAAATCTTCTTTCCAAACCGAACCAGATTTCGTTAATAAATTGTCAAATTTTTCCAGGGAAGTACGTTCTGAAAAATCGAGTTGTTCAATGGATTTTCCTCCTGTTTTAATATCCCATTTAAATGGAAATGCAAAAATATGGTGACTTTTAGATTTATCAGAATTGGAATTTGGTTCCATATAAGCTTCTCCTAAATTAAGTCTTCCATCACTAACATGGCAGTATATTTAAATTTAAACCCTATGTCAATCCTAAATGTTGTGCAAAAATGCACTTAGAATAAACCATTGATATTAAATGATTTCAAGATAATAAACATATATATTCTAAAATAGTAAAATACAGAAAACAGTTATCTTAAAATCATTTTCAATTAAAAAAACGATTTTTCACACAAATGGGGATGCATTCCTATTGAAATAAATAAAATCGGAATATACCTGGAAAATACCTTCAATTTATAGCAATATTAATTCTTAATAAATTCCAAATTTCAAAAAATAACTCCAGTTCACCCCAACCATCTCTCATCTTCACTAATAGCAATTCCTTTCTCTTTGCAATATTCTTCTGCTTCAACAGTAAAACCGCTAACCGAATAAATAAATCCGATCACTCGCTCCAATTTTTCTATTTTTTTGATTTCATCAAATTTTAACTCAAATTCAATCGCTTCATCCTTTAAAAATTTCTTTAAATCCCGGCTTTTTACCTCTCCGATTATCGAATAATCAGTCTCTAACCTCGCTCGTGCATATATATCCACACTAAAGTCCCGCGCAAATTCTGAAGAATTATTATATCTCCATACCCTTGAATATTTTGAAAAATTAAAATCAACAGGTAAATTCTTTGTACAGGATTTCAATAGTTGATTATTCTCTTCTGTACCAACTCTTAATCGGTCCAATATTACATATTCAGCGAAATATCCTTTTTGATGATTGTACTTCCCTAACAATTTAAAATATTTCTTCTTATAATTATTTAGCGATTTATTATATTCCTTACCGATTACTTTTACATCGAATTCACGAATCTCTTTTTCATAAAGACCTCGAAACACTTTATCGAATATGTTATCCTGTACTCCACGGTAATCATAATTACTCTGCCCTTGCTTAATAATATCCGCATGAACCAGCGCTTTCAGTTTTTCTTCCAATTCGCTATCCGTCATATCTAATTTCAAGGTATCCAATAATTCTTTACGTGTTACTTCCCGGTCCCTATGTTTACATAGATAAAGAACAATGTTTTTTGCATTTAAATCATTTATTCGTGGAAAGGCACTACTAATATATTCAAGCCAGGTCGATTT
>JAKAGC010000158.1 GCA_021817755.1 Acidobacteriota bacterium
CAATGGAGGAGGAATCAACCATCTGTTTAATTCCAGTATTGTTTCATATACTCTTCGCCGCGGGTTTGACAGCGAACAAAACTACGGTTTGTTTCAAGATAGGGATGGTAATATTTGGAGCGGTTCTTTCGGCTTTGGAGTTTTTTGTTTAAAAGACGGGAGAATTTTTCATGAGATTACCGAAGCCAATGGGTTACCTCTTAATATAGTCGTAACGACCGGGCAAGATAAAGATGGAAATATGTGGTTCGGAACTTATGGTAAAGGCGCCGCATGCATGAAGAATGATAAAATAGTTGTTTATGATACACGGCATGGTTTAATCGATAATTTTGTTTATTCGATATATTTGGACAGCAAAGGTGTCTTGTGGGTTGGAACCGATAATGGAGGCCTTCATCGTTTTGTAAATAATCGTTTTAAATTATTCGAAAAATACTGCGGCAAAATGCGTATCATGATGGAAGACAGCAAAGGGGTACTCTGGGTAGGAAGTTCTCTTTGCGGTTTAATACGAATTAAAGATGATAAAATTATAGAAAAAATCGATGAATCCAAAGGTTTGATTCATCCGGATGTGACATGTTTCCTTGAGGATCACAAGGGGGTTAGCTGGATTGGGACATATGGAGGAGGAGTACTTGTCCGGAAAGAAGGGACATTCCGCACCATAAAAAAAACCGATGGACTGCCTCATGATATTATTTTCTCAATACTGGAAGACGATCAAAATTCATTGTGGATGAGTTCCATGAATGGTATCGTGAGCTATCCTGAAAAAGAGGTTCAAGATTTTTTAAGTGGAAGACATTCTCATTTGAAGGGAATTCTTTTTGATGAAGCCGATGGAATGAAAAACAAAGAGTGTGATGGCGGAAGTCAGGCTCCGGGACTTAGAGCAAAAGATGGTACGCTTTGGTTTATTACAACAGATGGATTAGTTTCCATAGATCCTCATAATTTACATAGAAATTCCATGCCGCCTCCTATTGTGATAGACAAAGTAATTATCGGTGGAAAAGAGTATTCTCCCCGATCCAATATTACGGCTTTACCTGGAAAAGACAGCCTCGAAATATATTATGCCGGACTCAGTTACCTTATACCCGAACGTGTTATGTTTAAGTATAAATTGGAGGGATATGATGAGGAGTGGGTCTTTGCAGGAAATCGCAGAAATGCACTTTATACAAACATACCCAATGGTACGTATACATTCAAGGTATTAGCATGCAATAATGATAAAATATGGAGTAAAGAAGCTGCATCCGTTTTAATTACTATCGTTCCAAGGTTCTGGCAAACCTGGTGGTTTGTAATGTCAAGTTTAATTGCTTTGTCAGGTTTGATCTGGTTTTTAATTGTTATCCGGGAAAGAAAAATAATAAAACGTCAGCAGGAACTTGAATCTCTTGTAGAAGAGCGGACTGGAATTCTTAGTAATAAAACCCTATTACTTGAAAAACAAACCGATGAGTTGGAACGCATTAATACGATTGTAAAAGCAATTAACATCAATGTAAATTATAAGGAGATATTGGAGTCCATCCTGGAGGAAGCGACAGTATTGGAAGGTGTGGAACGTTCCATCGCATTTGTTTATAACAAATCTGGTGGATTGTACAGTATTGAAGCCTACAGGGGATATAATTCCGGTTCTTTCTCATCCTTGCAAATGTCATTTATTGAAATGGAAGCACGTTATATTTCCGGTTCTAAAGAAATCGCTTCAGGAATTTTTATTATTTCAAGTATGGCTGGGCGTCCTTACGAATCCAAATTGATGATTGCCGGTATCAGTAAAAGTGCGGTTATTATTAAAATCCCTATGGAAGATGTTCCCGCAGGATATCTGTTATTTGAAAACATGACTGCGGAAAATGCTTTCGATAATACCGATTTTCATTTATTAATAAGACTTCGAGATCATATTGCCTCTGCTTTTATTAAAAGTAAATTGCTGCTCGACCTGGACGATGAACAAAAAATCGCAAGGGAAGCGAATCGGTCGAAAAGTCTCTTCCTGGCGCGGATGAGTCATGAAATCCGTACTCCGTTAAATTCTGTCATCGGTTTCTCCGATATGCTTTTGGATACAGAATTGAACGATGAACAGAAAGAATTTACACAGAATATAAATAAATGCGGAGAAGCTCTCCTTTATCTAATTGATGAGATTCTGGATTTTTCAAAGGTTGAAGCCGGTCAATTGACTTTTCAAGTTATTGATTTCGATCTTGAAGTCATGGCTTTCGATGTGTGCCATTTGATGGGCCCCCGTTTGGAAAATAAACCCATTGAAATATTATGCCGAGTAGATGAAAACCTACCGCCCTATATACTCGGAGATCCCGGACGTATCCGCCAGGTTCTTGTTAATTTGATGGGAAATGCTGTGAAGTTTACACATAATGGTGAAATAGAACTCTCCGTTAAGGTTGAAGAGGAAACTCCTAGCAAACTTAAAATTCTGGTAACAGTAAGAGATACAGGAATTGGAATTTCATCCGACCAGATTGAAAATGTTTTTGGACTTTTTCAACAGGCTGATGGTTCTATTACTCGAAAATACGGCGGAACAGGATTGGGATTGGCTATCAGTCGCCAGATTGCCCGAATGATGAATGGCGATATTCATGTCGAAAGCAGTGAAGGAAACGGTAGTACCTTTATTTTTACAGCATGGTTGGGTAAATCTCATAAATTTGATGAACGGAAAGAATTTCCGCCTATCCTTGAAGGAAAGAAAATTCTTCTTGTTGATGATAATCCCATTAATCTCGAAATTATTTCTCATATCATTGAGTATTACCACATGATACCCATTCCCGTTTCTTCAAGTGAAAAAGTGATTTCCTTACTTGAACAAGACCTCTCCAAAGGGGATCCCATCCCTCTCGGTATCCTCGATATTCAAATGCCAAACTTCTCCGGTTATGAGTTAGCAAAACAGATCAGAAACAATCCCCATCCCGAGATTAAAAATCTGTTTCTAATAGCATTTACCTCCTCAACGGAAAAACAAACTCAACTTTTTAAGGAAGCAGGTTTTGATGGGTTTCTTCCCAAACCCGTACAACGGCAAAGGTTACTTATGCTCCTCAAACGCTTGTTCGGTGAAAAGCCAGGAGAAAATGAAACTCGGAGAAGTAAAAAGGAATTAATAACCAGGCATTCTATTGTTGATGAAGCCAAGCATTCCATTCATATATTATTGGCAGAAGACAATCTGCTGAATCAAAAACTTGCCGGTTTTATGCTTACGAAAGCAGGGTATAACCTCGATATAGCCCAAACCGGAAAAGAAGCCGTCGATTTATTTTTAAGCAATCCTGCCCGCTTTGACCTCATATTTATGGACATCAACATGCCTGAAATGGATGGAATTCAGGCAACACGAATTCTTCGCGAGAAAGGCTTTGCTCAAATTCCTATTATCGCTATGACAGCCGATGCTCTAAAAGAGGACCAGGAAAAATGTCTCGCAGCAGGTATGAATGATTTTATTTCGAAACCAATCAAACGAGAAGTTGTTTTCAATATGGTAAGGAAGTGGATTTTAAAAGAAGCCTGGACATCCGGTTCCCGTTTTGTCTAGTTCTCCTTATTAAAATTTACTTGCATCTCTCAAAATTTTGTGTTAATATCATCGGTGATACGAATCTAAAATTCGTGCGAATCAATGCCATTTAATAATAATAACACAGGTAAGCGATAATGCATATTGCAGACGGTATACTCCCTCTTGAAATTACTATCCCAGCCAATGTAATTGCTATATCTCTCGTTTATGCAGGGGGAAGGAATTTAAAATCAGACGAAGTCCCTCGTATGGGTATTTTTGCTGCTGCACTCTTTATTGTCTCATTGATCCAATTCCCCCTTGGCGGTACTTCCATTCATCTTGGATTGTATGGGCTTGCCGGTATTATTTTTGGACTGCGTACCATTCCCATTATATTTGTCGATCTTCTTTTCCAAAGTCTTATATTCCAACATGGAGGTTTGCTTACCATTGGAACCAACACTCTGACCATGAGCAGCGGTGCACTCATTGCTAGATTCATATGGATTCATATTAAACGTTATAAACCCCTTGCCGGTTTTTTGTGTGGATTTTTCGGTATCATTATTCCTGCTCTTCTTATGTCACTCCTCTTTATCATGGTGGATTACGGAAAAGGTATGGCATTTATATTGGCTATTTACATCCCTGCCGCGTTGGTCGAAGGATTTATTACTTCTTTTATCCCTACTTATTTTAAAAAAACCAAACCGGAGCTAATTCCATGAAAATAAAATCATTAGTATTCGTAATAGTTTTTACCCTTATACTTCATTTTAGTGTTTTTGCCCATGGTATCAAGATAGAAACTCGCATGGATTCACCTTTTGTTATTGTTATTCCTTCATACCATGGAGGAAAGGTTATTTCCCAGGCAACTGTTACCGTGACTTTCGAAAAACAGGATAAACCCTTTATCGAAGGAAGTACTGATAAAGATGGAATGTTTCGTTTTAAACCCGATAAACCAGGTATTTGGTCAATTAGAGCCGATGATGGTACCGGTCATCGTCGAACCATAGAAATCAAACTGGACCAATCTTTTTTTGATTCTGTTCCAGTTGTACAACCCGTTTCAGCTACCCCGAAAACACAAGAAAACCCCATCGTAAACTCTCCTGAAATGAAAAAGAATATAACTGCTCAGCCCGATGAAGGAGTAAGTGCAAAGAAGAAACCTTTGATTACAAAACAGGAATGGTTATTTTATATTATTAAAATAATAATCGGTATTGCATTGATTCTCGGTATCACTATATATCTTCAGCGTTTGCTAAAAAATAAGGAATAGAGATTTATTTCGAATGAAGCATGATTTTATCGATAAATACAGTACACTCGATTCCAGTGTGCATCGTCTCGACCCCAGGACCAAGGTACTGTTTAGCTTGTTGTTTTTAGTAATAGTTACATCTGTTGCCAGTATCCCCTCATTGGCAATTTATCTTTTGTTTGCTTTGGTTTTAGTTATTATTAGTAAGGTCCCCATTCATTTTTTTATTGAAAAAATTATGCTGATTACTCCTTTGGCTTTTTTATTTTCTGCATTTATTTACATTTCGTATCTTATTGAACACAGCCGCAGTTTTTCCATCTCTATGTTCTCCATTCATTACTCCGTGCTCGATACCATTGTTCCAATTGTTATGAAAATTTATATTTCAGTACTCATAGTGACTCTACTCGTTTCTTCTACCCGGTTCAATGATCTTTTATGGGCCCTTCGGAAGCTTAAATTCCCATCTATTGTAACCACTCTTTCAAAACTCGTTTATACCTATATCTTTTTATTTATCGATGAAATGCATCGCACCATGCGAGCGTATCGAAGCCGTACTCCCATTCGGCGTATTTCTCGGATTAAAGCATACGGAAGTATTACTGCTGGGATTCTTACGCGCAGTATGAATAGATCCGAATATATTTACAAAGCCATGATGTCTCGCGGCTTCTCCGGTGAATTTCCCGAATGCCGTATCAATCGGTTTAAATCGCTTGATATTATCGCTTTATTTCTTTTCCTGGCAATCATTATTTTGGAGAAGTTCATTTCATGGAAAATGTAATTGAAATTTCAAATCTGGATTATTCATATCCTGATGGCCATCGTGCGCTATCTGGTATTAACCTGGAAATTAAAAAGGGGGAAATTTTTGGGATTATTGGGCCCACAGGTGCAGGCAAATCAACCCTCCTACAGCATTTAAACGGCTTGCTTTTGGGAAACGGTGAAATTATTATCGATAACCTTAGGGTAGAGAAAAAAAATGAAAAAGCAATTCGTGAGAAAGTCGGTATTGTTTTCCAAAATCCCGACGATCAGTTGTTTTGCCCAACTGTATTTGAAGATATTGCGTTTGGTCTCTACAATATGGGGTTTACCTCCCGGGAAGTAGAAGAAAAAGTGACTGCTATACTTGAAAAGATGAATCTTTCTCGATTACGCGAGCTTTCATCCCATCACCTTTCTTTTGGAGAAAAAAAGCGTGTTGCACTCGCCACTACCCTTGTTATGAATCCTCAAGTAATTGCTTTGGATGAACCCTTTGCAAATCTTGATTACGGCAATATCATGACTGTCATCGATATGATACGGCAACTCCCAATTACCCGAATTATTATATCCCAGGATATCCTTCTCGCTTTATCCATATGCAATCGAATCGCACTTCTCGATAAGGGGAAAATTATAACCGTAGCTCAACCCGAAGTAATTGCCGCAAATACCCATATTTTAAAAAATGCCGGACTCGATTACACCCCTTATCTCCAATTAATTCGTCCATGGGGATTTGATTTCCATAAAAATTAGATTCTTAAATTTTATATTTGAGTCCAATTACCAAAAGTACCCATGTGAAAAACCCAATGTTGACTTTATCCCATAGATATATTATAGTTCAGTCATGAATATAAAAGAAATTCTGGCCATAGGCTGCGGAGGTTTTATCGGCGCCATCTCCCGTTATTTTTTCTCAGGATGGATTCAAAATATAATTAAGAAACCATTTCCTTACGGTACAATGGGAGTAAATGTACTTGGATCTCTGATTCTCGGGATATTAATGGGAATAACATTAAACACCAATGTCTCCCCCTATTGGAAATTATCTATTGGAATCGGATTTCTCGGTGCCTTTACAACGTTTTCCACTTTTTCCTATGAGACCATGATGTTAATGCGGGCAGGAGCTGTTCTCGAAGTATTTATGAATATTGCCACCAGTATCCTGCTCGGATTGATTGCAGTATTCATCGGATATCGAATTGGCAATACCATTATCTAAAAATTGGTGAAAAGTTGATGGAGGGACTATGAAAAAGACCATCGAAGGCCCTGGAAAGCGGCTAAAAGTCTATATTGGAGAAAATGACAGATACCATGGAAAACCGTTCTATGAAGCCATTGTCTACCGGATGCGAGAAGAACATGTCGCAGGTGCTACCGTTACACGTGGTATCGAAGGCTATGGAGCAGGAAGCCATATTATTCATACCGCAAATCTTCTCCGATTTTCAAGCGATTTACCCATCATTGTTGAAATAGTTGAAACCAAAGAAAAGATAGAGAAAGTTATTGAAATAATAAAAACCATGCTCGATGATGTTGAATGTGGAGTATTGATGACTTTGGAGGATATCGAAATATTACGGTATGCTCCCTAATAGGTTTTTCCTTTTCTAAGAATTTCCTTTACTACATAGATACTTCCTCTCTTTCAATTTATGATATAATCTATTCATGAAAAATAAAATACCCTTGCATTATTTTTTCAATGATCAAGAAATCTCCCGTTTAAATAGAAATAATGAAGAATTTGTAATCCGAAATATCGCTTATTGCTCTTTTGAAAACCGGTTTGCTAAAAGTGGCGGACTCGGAGCTGTTACTACCCGGATTCCTCCCTATTTTAGGCAGTTAAATGGAATAGAGAAAGTAATCCTTATTTCTTCAAAGGAAGTACTCCAGCCATTTCACCTAGAACATTGACAAGATCTGATCCTGTCGGAACGACGATCTTTGTGTTGTTCTTCAAAGCTTCCTCGAGCATCTGTATGCGTCTCAAAAGCTGGGCATTGCCTACGAAGTATTCTTCAGCAGCTTCGTTTACAAGCTTGATCGCCTGGGCCTCACCTTCAGCCTTAAGAATTTCAGCCTGCTTGATACCTTCAGCCTTCTTGATCTCAGCACGTTTTTGACCGTCAGCCATTGTTTCGGTTGCCGTTGCAAAATCGATTGCAGCGATCTTATACCAGTTAACCCCAAGATCCCAAGTGGGTTACGCAGAGGCGTGGATTTATCCCGGTCATCCTAGTTTTCAAATCCGGACCTGGCGGCGACCGCCTGCATGC
>JAKAGC010000159.1 GCA_021817755.1 Acidobacteriota bacterium
TACCCCAATATTTCTACTCAATGGTCCTTTCTCTGTATTTATGTTCCCCCTCGTATTCCTGCTCGTCTATTTTAAAATGGATCCCAAATTTACACAGTTTGTAGATTCCGCATTAAAATCAGTAAATCCAATGATTCCAATCCTGATGTGCACTGCTTTCATGCTACTCAGTGCGGCTATAAATGGGATTGCCTCTTCCACATTCTCCAGGGAAGGAGAGCAATTCTGGATTTCTAAAATCATTCCCGTTTCCTGGAAACACCAATGTATGGGGAAAATTCTTCATTCATTTTCAATTGCTTTTACCGGAATACTTACCACATCGGCAGTTCTGATTCTATACAAAGTACAGCTCAAAATATTACTTGCTTCGGTTTTAATTGCAATTATCGCATCCATGTTTTTTATTTTATACGGAATGATTATCGATCTCAGAAGCCCCCTTTTAAATTGGACAGAACCCCAAAAAGCAATGAAAAAGAACGGAAATGTTCTTTTTACGACCTTTACAAGCATTGCAATTATCGCCGGCATCATTTATGGAGTATATCAATTAACCATAAGAGAAGTACCGTTTATAGTGACTTATTTACTATTAATTTTCATTTTCGGGGGTGGTGCGTATTTCCTTTCCCAATTTCTTCTTAAATTCGCTAAGCAACGGTACCCCGCTATAGAAATTTAACATTTATATAAGAGAAATAAGACTATGAAAGATCTTGAACGCTTTCTTCAAAAAAAAGTTGTCCTGGATACCCGATCCTCATGGCTCTATATAGGAGTAGTCGAAGAAGTAACGGAGAATTCGGTCGTTTTGTCGCAGGTTGATGTACACGACACTTCTGATTCCCGGACCTCTAAAGAATTATATACCCTCGAAAGCAGAGCCACAGGTATTAAATCCAATAGGGACCGTGTATTTGTTAACCTTGATTATATTGTCAGTTTTTCCCTTCTGGAGGATGTCAAACATTTTTGAACATCCTCCATTCTTTATTTCATAAATATATTGAAATTTATTCGTGTGTTTTATCAGGAGTGAACATACATTTATATTTTGCTTTCTTAACGATTTCTTCCTTTGAAAACATATCCTCGTGATACTTATTTCCCAGGTACAATCGTAATTGATCCGAATAATGAGAGCTGGAAGGAATACCCGATATTCCGGTAGGTATAACTGTAGCGGAAGAATCCCAATCGGCAGTAGAATAAACATGCCGCTGAGATGCGCCAAACTCGGATATAAAGGGATCACGGAAGGAATAATTATAAGGGCAAACCGTATGGTAACTGCCTCCCACTCCATAGGGGCCAATATTAAAATGAAATAACTTGTCCAACCATTTCACACTCCCAAGTGGGTGTTTCAACAATACCCGATGAATTTTTCCCCATTGCCATGTATCCGGATTGGAGCCGTATTTTGAACGAAGAAATTCAATCGTCTCTTTAAAACTTGATTTAATCCATTTTTCAAAAGACATATCTTTGAACCAGGCCGATTCCTTGTTTTTCCATACATTCAATATCAGATTTTCCACCAGCAGTTTACTGCCGATGAATTTTTTGTATAATTCATTACCCAGTTCACCTTTCACCAAATGTTTTATCATAACCAAATACATTTTTTCGAAAATGACAGCAGCAGAACTTGATTTTTTTAAAGTCCCATCCCAATTGGAAAGAATCTTAATCGCTTTTCGTTCATGGTCAGACCATGAATTATCTTGTTTCAGAATATTCAGGATATCTCCAAGAAAATGCTCTACATGTTTCGATTTAAAATCCGCCTGCATTTTTTCAAAGTCTTCCACACCCAACTTATCTTTTGATTCGAGCATTTCCCGGATACGATCAATACGGTTAGGTATATCAAACCAGGAACTTATATAATATTTATAATCATTACTTACCGTCTTATTATTTGCAGAAGAAACATATCCGCTTTCTGGGTTATATGAATAAGGTAATTCTTCGAAGGGAACAAATCCTGTCCAGTCATATTCATCGGTGTCACCACGCTGAAGATCAATACCGTTTCCCTTCCGAATGGGAATACCTCCACCCGTTTGCAAACCGATATTTCCATCAACATCTGCATAAACAAAATTCTGGCTAATAGAGATAAAGGTTTTTAATGCATCCCGGAAATCCTCCCAATTCTTTGCATGATTCAAAAGGTAGACGGAACGCAATTCATTACTCATTTCATTTCCGATCCAATGCATTGATACCGTTTCTCCATTTCGTTTCCTGAAATCGGAAATCACAGGCCCGCGATGAGTAAATCGTAGTTCCTTTTCAATAACTTCAGATTTTTTTATTCTGAATATCTCTTTTTTAACAATCATACTCCGCCAGGTTTCATTGAATTTGTATTGATTCGGATTAGCAGGAGAAATACTCTCTTTGTAAAAATCGATGTCATCCACCATGAGATTGGTCATTCCCCATGCAATACGATTATTATGACCTGAAATTACAAACGGCTGCCCCGGAAGTATTACACCCGTAACATCCAGGCCGTTTTCTACGAGAACCTTCTGATGAACTTGATACCATAATGCAGGAGCGGATAATTCCAGGTGCATATCATTCGCAAGAATCGGTTTTCCCGTTAAACTTTTTTTCCCCGATACAGCCCAATTATTACTCCCTTCAAAAACTCCTAACCCTAGATCAACCAATTGATCCGAACGTTCCAACAACATACTACGCAAGTCCTTTTCCGTTTCAGTTACCGGGTTTTGTTTAAAATCAGGAAATACTACCGTTTCATGAATTGAATAATCAGGGATCATATCTTTGAATTTTTCCTTGTCTACTGTCTGCCCCAGTTCCTGTAATAGCGATTCGGCACTCCATCCCATTGTTAATCCCCAAGCCATATATCCCACCAGATTCACCGAGTGAATCGGTTCCCATTTTTCCGGTTTGTATCTTAATAATGTGAATTCAGGAGGCAGATTTGATTCATGTTCCCGGATATAAAGGTTCACACCATCTGCGAAGGCTTCCAAGGCTTGTTTTATCCGGGTATCAGAATTAGATAAAATCGCCATTGATTTTTCAGGAATACGCAGGGAACGCATTAATATATCCGTATCTAATGCAATGTTTCCGAATAATTCTGACAATCTCCCCGTGGTAACACGACGTAGTAAATCCATTTGCCATAATCGATCCTGAGCCATTACATATCCCACCACGCGATACAAATCTTCTTCCGAATCTGCAAAAATATGCGGTACTGCATATGAATCGCGATACACAACAACAGGTTTCTTTAACCCATTAAAGACCATATCACGGTTATAATCCGGTAATGCTTTTTTTGAAATATGATTAATATAGAAAAATAATGCGACAGCCAATATAACCAATAATACCAAAACCCCCGCCAGAATTCGTTTGAACCATTTCATTTCGGTTACTCCTATTAATAAGTACATGAATTGACATTTTAAAGCATATTTTCTCTCAATTCAAGAAAAAAAATTATTTATCTCACAAACATTTGACTTCGAACACTTATTGTAGTATATAAATACTCTAATTAGAGTATTTTACAATTAAAAAAATAAGAAGGAGGTCTTTATGATCGAGCAGATCAGTATTATTGGCGGCTTTGGAAAAAATGGCCAACCTGAACCCGTAAAAAGAGTGGATTTTAAAATGGGAGATGTAATAAGCATCGTTGGACAAACCGGTTCAGGTAAAACAACTCTTATCGATGATATCGAATTATTTGCAAACGAGAATACCCCATCGGGACGAAAAATATTAATTAATGGAGAAGCCCCGGAATCTCGATTTTCAAATAATGTATCCAACCATCCAATCGCACTCATTACACAGCATACCAATTTTTTATCCGATATGCAGGTATACAAATTTTTATTAACCCACGCCTCAATCCGTGGAAGTAAAGATCCGTCAGCAATAGTCGAGGAAACAATTGATTTTGCAAACCAATTAACTGGTGAAGCGATCGATTTGAATTATGCAATGACAGAATTATCAGGTGGACAAACACGGGCTCTATTAATTGCGGATGCAGTTATTATCGGCAATTCACCAATCATCCTCCTGGATGAGATCGAAAATGCCGGAATTCACCGTACACGAGCTCTTGACCTATTAAAAAGATATGAAAAGATTTTTATCTTTGTTACTCATGATCCACGAATTGCTCTACTTTCCGATTGCAGGATCGTGATGAAAAACGGTTCTATGAATGATGTGATAACAACTGGAGTAGAGGAACGAAAAGTCGTAGAAGTCATCAAAGAACTCGATGATCTTCTTCTTGATTTTAGGATGCATATTCGCAACGGATCGGTGTTAACCGAAAAGATATTTGAAGACCGTTTAAAATCGGTTAAGTGTCTTAATAATTAAATAGGGGAGTAAGATGAAAGCAATTATCTGTGCAGGTACTCCCACAAGTGGAAAAACCACAGTATTAAAACATGTGATATCCAAATTAAAAAAGAAAGGCCACCGTTCAGCATTTTTAAAAATCGATGTCCAGTATGCCGATGAAGATACACTTTTTAAAGAAGAGTTTGGAATACCAACGAGAAAAGTTTATTCCGGGGAATTGTGTCCCGATCATTGCAATGTGATGGTTCTCGGTGATGCCATAGAGTGGGCAGAAAAGGAAGGAGCCGATTTTTTAATCGTTGAAACTGCCGGGTTGTGTCTACGATGCTCTCCATATATTGAGGGTTCTCTCGGTATCGTGGTACTGGAAGCCACCAGCGGGATGAATCTACCCAGGAAAGTCGGCCCCATGCTCTCATTGGCAGATATTGCAGTGGTTACTAAAATCGATTTGATATCTCAAGCAGAACGAGAAGTATTTAGAGCAAGAGTACTCGAAGCAGCTCCTGAAATTTCCATAGCTGAAACAGACGCACTCCATGGTATCGGTATCGATCCCATCGTAGAACAATTCTGTAAATCGGAAAGCGTAAATTACCCCCTATATTTAAGAGGAAACCCACCGGTAGGGACATGTACCATTTGTGTAGGGAAAAAAGAAATTGGATGGAAACAGCATTTCGGTGTTGTCAGACCGCTCGAGAATCAAAATTTCTATCGCGGCGAATAAATGAGGCGAATAATGAGAATTGAAGAAATAAAATTACCCGATTTAAATTGCGGTGTTTGTGGCTATCGCAGTTGTTCCGAATTTTCCAATGGACTCAAAGTAAATCCCCAATTGATCGAACGGTGTATTCATTTAACCCCTGAGAATACAGAGGAGAATATTTCTAAACATTCATGCAAAGGTTCACCTCAAAGAGGTGATTTAACCTGGAAAGATTCACTCGATAGAGATATCGATTTTTATCTCGAACATTTTCCCGAAGACCCTGGACCAAGAGAAATAATCATTCCTCATAATCCAATGATAACCCGGGAACTCGAAGTGAAAAAGGGAGATATTCTCATCGGGCGTCCCCTCGGGATGTCTTGCGGTTGTCCAATTACCCATTGCGGGATTGCCATGGACGTTGAACCACGTACCGGTGTAATTGTTTGGTGCGTAACCGGTCCTTTAAATCCAAGACAAGGAAATTATAAAGACCTTGGTTATTATATCGCCGAAGGTTACGAAGGAATGGTCAAAAACACGAGAACTGAGATTAAAATTGGGATGCGTTATTTTTTCCAACCATTAATGTGTATGCTTCAGTGGAGGCACAGTGGACTCGTCAATTTTATAAATAAAACACCGAACGGCTTTCAAATTCGTTTGGAAGGGTTATGGATAGGATAAATCGTGTTTTATTAATATAAAAAAAACAATCATGCCCCCCCAAACCAGGGAGGGGGCATGATTGTCAACCTAAAATCTTATATATAGGAGATTCTATAAAATTTTAAAATTCAATTTTTTTTAATTACTTTCATACCTTCCCGTTACCTGTAAATAATTAACAAGTTTAACTCGATTCCCAGCGCGGGCTTCGATATCCTTTACTTTGGCTTCCTGATTCAATGCTTGTGCTTCCAATAAATCGGAAATAGTTATTACTCCTTGTTTATATGCATCCTGTGTTTCTTTAAGGTTTTCTTCCGATTGCTTTACAAGTTCACCTGCCAATGATACCTCTTTATACGATTCCGTCAATTCATACCAGGCTTTCTGCATCTGTACCATTAACAATTCCGAACTATCTTTTAACGTATTTTCTGCGATTTTTTCCCTGATCTTTTTCTCTTTTAAAACATGGGAACCCTTCCACCAATCTGAGATAGGAAGTGAAACGGTACCGAATACAGCGAAATTATAAACACCACCATTATTCATTGCATTCAAATAAAATCCGCTCGCCCCGATTCCGATTTCCGGTAGCAATTCTCCCAACTTTAATGAATGTTGCAATTTTTCTGCTTTTACTCCATATTGCAAAAGCGAATACTCTGCCCTGTTTTTTAGTACTTTCTCATTTTCCAAATAATAGGTTTGTGGATTTTCCACTTGCTCCAATGAGCCGGTCAAAATCATATCCGGTTCATAAGGAATTCCCAGCAATTGACAGAACGCAAGACGAGCAAGGTGTCTTCCATTTTCCAGCTTCTGCTTATTCAATTCCAATTCGCTTCGTTTAACACTAACTTTCATTAAATCATTCCGAGTAAGTATCCCGTACTTTACCGCGTCATCTAGCTGTTTGTACAGATCATCCAATAATTTGGAATAAGCTATCAGAGAATCCAGTTTTGCATCCAGAGAAACAATTCCCCAATATTGCTCTTCCGTTTTCAAAAGGATTTCATTTTTGGTTAGGATTAATTTTTTCTCATCCACTTGTTTTCCCAGGCTTGCCAGTTTATTTCCATTTATAATTCTTCCACCCGTAAAAATAGGTTGCATTGCTGTTAAAGAAAATACTGTCGCCCGATCGAACATGGAAATTTCCATTCCCGGCATAAAAGGAAGATTCATCTGGAATAAATCTTTATTATTTTTGAAATAATTTCCACCGGCAAAAATTTTTGGAAAATATGACGTGAAAGTCGCTTTCTTTGTTTCAGCCGATGCATCGACTGCTAATTCTCCATTTTTAATTTTTAAGCTGTTTTCCAGGGCCAACTTTTTACACTGATCCAGTGTATATTCTGTAGCTCCCGCTGCTCGAAATCCGAATAATAAGACAAGAATTACTAATCCATATATTTTTAAATTTTTTATCTTACTCATAATTAAATAACCTCCCGGTATTTCTTCGAGTTAACCAGTAAATAATAAGCGGCAGGCTGTACGAAAACACCCAGCAACATCGATGTCATCAAACCGAAACAAATAACAGTTCCCATCGGAGACCATAGAGGAGAACCGCTTAAAATCATCGGGATAACACCCACTGCGGCTGCTGATGAAGTCAAGAATATCGGGCGGAGTCTGCGCTTTCCCGCAGAAAATGCCACATCGAATAAGGACATATTCGTGTCTCTTCGCAAAGATTCGGCATAATCGATAAAAATAATCCCGTTTCGTATCACCATTCCACATAAACTAATAATACCGGCAAATGCTGTAAATCCAAATGGATTCCCTACAATAATTAACCCGACAACTGCTCCCAATAATCCCAACGGCATCGTACTCATTACCAGTAAAGACATACGCACTCTTCTAAACTGAAATAGCAAGATTATGAATATTATCCCGATACTTGTTATTAATGAATAACTCATAAGAGTATAGTTTTCCACCTGGTTTTCGTAATCACCACCGTATTCGATCTCGATACCTTCAGGGATAGTTAATTTTTCGACGTTTTTCCTGATTGGACCAAATGAATCCGCAGCACGATGGGTGCGCAGCACATCTCCTGAAACCGTAATGGTTCTTTTTCCGTTTCGATGGGCAATCTGTCCCTCTGTCCAATC
>JAKAGC010000160.1 GCA_021817755.1 Acidobacteriota bacterium
GAAGCAAACACCCTCGGAAAATCGATAAAGAGATGACCAAACCCTTTCTTTTCAAATACCCCTGAAAGTGCTTTGTACTCTTTTCCATCCGTAAGGCATGCCGCCTTCTTTGCTCCTACTCCCAACGCTTCTATTAACGATTGATAAGATGTTCCTACCAATAACCATTTATCCGTCAAACAAAAAGCCGGTGTCCCCGGTTCCGTAGTATAATAGATCGTCTGTTTTTTATTTCCCGGGTCCTTTTCACTACTCATTGGATGAGCCGGATTATTCATCAGCAATTGAAGGAATGAAATAATTTTATTCTGCTGAGATGAATTCATCTTTTTTAATGAAAAGCCAAATACCCCGTTTATTATTTTCGGATCCCCCGCATCCTGAAAATTTTGTACATAAAAAAAGAACCGTTCACTGAAAAAGGGAATGAGGTCTTTATTTAAATCCAGAGAAATTTTCTTTTTAATCTCATTAAAATAATCCAGATCTTCCAATAATCCCAGATAGTACCCCGGAGTATAGAGGCCTGAAAAAGCCATAACCGGTTCTCTCGGAATAATATCCCCCACATCTTCCAACGTCCCTGATTCTGCCGCTTTGAATCCCGGGTTTGCAATCATATACAAACCATAATACTCGACTTTGTCACCCAGGTCCATATTGATTGCCAGTTCCAGTTTTTCTTTATTCAACAGGTTTAACAATTTACTAAATTGAGATGCCATGTCGATACGGCATTTAAAATTCCCGCCTTCTGATTTATGATAGTTCTTGAAAAATTCAGATCCACGAAAGGGAGTTGCTATACCCTCTTTCGACTGTTTACCCATTATTTTAATTAAATTATCTTTATTATTGGAAATAATCAACTGCTTTTTCGTCATCACATGATAAAGCGTATTATCCAACCATTCCGTTTCCAAGAAAGTCATATTATCTTTTTGGATTTCCTTTGATTTCTTAGTACTCCGGGCGTAAAATTCTCCCAGCTTAATCAGGGTTTGCAGTTTCGGATCCACATCGATAACAACAACATACTGAGTATCTGCCTCTTTTTCAAATAAATTCCAAATCAGGATTTCCATTGGGCAGGACAGCAAATCCCTTATGTAATTTTTATCCAGTGAAAACCCCATCTGCGTCTCCAACTCCGTACTAAGCGTCAGTAAACCTATGAATTGGTGAGACAACTGAAAATCATTCCAAAAAGAAGTTCCCATAATTTGTTTCATATACGGATTATTTTCCATCCAAGAGGAAATTCCTTTTTCAAGAAAAATTTCAACATCCGGGGAAGTTTTAGATTGAGTGCCCGCAGCCCCCTCCTGTGCAACAGATAAAAACGGGAGTACAGAGACCATTAAAATGAGGATTATAATAATTTTCCCATATCCTCTAAGGTAGCTAAAAGAATTTTTTCTCATCCATTACCTCACAATATTTCTATTTCCTAAATTGTATGGAATTGCGATAACTTTTGCAAGAGGTTTTCTATTGAATTTTTAAATATAAGAAAGTGGAGATTTTTTGCTTTTTATGGTAAAATTAATCGAGAAATGAATACGACAAAAATAGCAGTTATGTCCGATTCGCATGATAATACGGACAATATTGGAAAAATCGCCACTATCGCCAATGAAAGAGAATGCTCGTATCTCTTTCACCTCGGAGATATCGTTACACCTTCCACAGCTCAAAAATTAACCGCATTTAAAGGGATAGTCCGGGCCGTTTTTGGAAATTGTGATGCCCAATTTTCCGGATTGAAACGCGTTTTCAACAATTTCGGCGGTGAAATTGAAAGACCCCCTTACTCTTTTACCCTGGAAGATAAAAAACTAACCCTCATGCATGAACCTTACCGGCTCCAGGAACTTATCGACTCAGGAAACTCCGATTATATCTTTTACGGTCACCTTCATAAAGTCGATACCCGGGAAGTCGGAAAAACCATGGTTTTTAATCCCGGTGATGCCGGAGGTGGAGTTAGAAAACCATCTTTCCTCATTATATCTCTTCATTCCGGGGAATATGAATTGATAGAGATTTAAAGCCGTGGAACCCGATACGCCTTCTAACAAAAAAATCCATCCCATATATATAGGTGAGTTACAATGAATTATTTTATCTTTTTTCTTCTTTTCCTGGTAACGACCGTTTTTTACATGCTCGAAGTCGCTTTTAAAAGCTTCTCACGTATTTCTTTGGCCGGTTTCCTGGAAGATTTTCCTAATGAAAAAATAAAACAATTCGATTTTATTAAAAAATACGAACAAATATTACACGCCCTGCGTGGTCTTGCGTTTTCGCTTCAATTAATTCTCTTTATTTTTTCATACATTATCATTGTCGAGGATTTTATTAAATCCAAATCCATCGCCATGATTATTTCCATTGCTGCGTTTGTTCTTATCTTCAATGTATTACTCTACACGTTTTCTTTCTCTAAGCGTGAAGCCATCCTCAGGAACCTTATTTCTCTTGCACCCATCGCCCTTTTTATCTTCTACCCCATCAATATTTTCTTCTATCTCATTGCTAAAAAAGGGAATGAGGAAAATCAAGATGAGGACGAAGAAAATCTCACTGAAAAAGAACTCGAAGTCTTCCTTGAAGAAAGCACGAAAGAAGGTGTACTTGAATCCGAAGATAAAGAGATGCTTGTCAGCATCCTTGAATTTAAAGATACTCTTGTCAAAGAAATAATCACTCCTCGCGTCGATATGATATACGTTGATATTCATACCAACCTCGATGACCTTGTAAAAAAGATCAATGAAGCGAAAAAATCCCGCTACCCTGTTATTTCAGGACGAATCGATAATATAGAAGGTATTATTCTTGCCAAAGATGTCTTCGATTATTGGAATAATAAAGACAATTCCCATTTTGAAATTAAATCCATATTAAGAAAAGCCTTCTTCGTTCCTGAAACCATGCGTATTCTCGAGCTCCTCAAAGAACTCCAAAAATCAAAACAGAAATTCGCCATTGTTGCCGATGAATTCGGCGGTATCTCAGGACTTGTTACAATGGAAGATATCATCGAGGAAATCGTAGGTGAAATCCACGATGAATACGATGACGACACCGAATCCATTGTCGAAGAAAAAGATCACTTTGTCGTTAAAGGCGATACCGATATCTACGAATTGAATGAGAAACTTAATACAAAAATCGAAGAAGACGAAGATTATCAAACCATAGCCGGACTTATCAGTTACGCCCTCGGAAAAATTCCCGATAAAGGAGATCAGGTCACCATTGAAGGCATGATTTTCGAAGTCGTGGACATCGATAAAAACAGGATCAAAAAAGTACGAATCCATAAACAAATACCTTGATTCTCCCCTACTCTACTTCTATTGCAGCTAAGTTCAACTGTTGTATTAATTATCTATTCCACTTTTTCCTTTACCTCTACCCATTATTAGTATATAATCTTATATTACATTATTAACAAAAAGAGAAACAAATGCCAAGAAAAAAACAAGAAAAAAAACACTCCGGTTATGTGGCACTTATCGGCAGAACAAATGTCGGTAAATCCACCTTTTTAAATACCATTATGGAAGCGAAAATATCCATCGTTTCCAATAAACCTCAAACAACCCGTAAACAAATCCTCGGAATTCACACCACTCCTCGTGGACAAATTGTCTTCTTCGATTGCCCCGGTGTTCATGTTCCTTATTTCAAACTCAATGAAAAAATGATGAAAGATGTTCATTCTTCCCTTATGGATGCAAACCTCATCCTTTATTTCATCGATATCGCAGATAAAAAGAAAGATGATTTCATCATGGACCTATTGAGACAAACCGATAAACCCATTTTTCTCATTATCAATAAAATCGACAAGTTCAGTAAATCAAAAATACTCGAAGTTATAAATACAACTAAGGATATCCATCCATGGGCAGAAATCGTTCCTATTTCCGCTAAAAACAATATCAGTGTCGACCTCCTCCAAGACCTTATTTATAAGTATCTCCCTGAAGGTGACGGTTTCTATCCCGAAGAGGAATCCACTCTCCAAACCGAAAAATTCTATGTATCCGAACTCATCCGGGAAAAACTCCTCAACCAGGTTGAAGAGGAACTCCCATTCACTACAACTGTCCAGGTTGAAGAACTCACTAAAAAAGAAAATGTAATCTACATCAGGGCAGAAATTTATGTCGAAAGCCCTTCACAGAAGAAAATCGTCGTCGGAAGAAAAGGAAACATAGTAAAAATCATCGGTCAACTTGCTCGCATCGATCTTGAAGATTATTTCGAGAAAAAAGTATTCATCGACCTGTTTATCAAGGTCGTCCCAAATTGGAGAAACTCACCCGGAATACTTAGCCAGCTCGATATTTAAACAAGGATCATTCCTTATTTAATATCTTCTACGTAGACTTCCCATTCTTCATCTTCGCCGTCTTCCACCATCCGAAGATAATAATATTTGTCTTTGTAAATTGAGAAGAATTTCTTGTCGCCCTGCATCTGCACCAGGAAATCTACTTTTTTTGCCGATGGCAGGAACACTTTTTTCAATGTATTTCCTTTTAAATCCATCACGATAAATTCATCTTTACCATCTTTTACTT
Organism: Acidobacteriota bacterium; assembly: GCA_021817755.1. Lineage (GTDB taxonomy): Bacteria > Acidobacteriota > Aminicenantia > UBA2199 > UBA2199 > JAKAGC01. The sequence goes on from JAKAGC010000160.1 coordinate 4,599, forward strand.
TGTATGTCTGTACATACAATTTATTCCCGTCTCCCACAATATATTGAATGGCAGGATAATCATCCGGGTAGATTACCTTGGTCGTTTTCATGTAATCGTTTACCCATCCTTTACCATTCGCTTTAATCGCTCGCTGCATCGATGGAATTTGTAAAAAATCCTCGAATGCTTCTTTCTTTTTTTCCGAAGGAACTGGAATTTTATCATACGGTTTTCGGATATCGTACAATTTCTTCCCTGTCACGTCAAATGCTTCTATTACAAATCCATCCGGGCTCTCTTCAATGAAAAGTTTATTCCCCAAGATCGAATAATACAAACCATCAGGCATGGCATACAATTTATCCTCATAGGTGAAAAACCGCTGTCTGTATAACTCCTTTATTTCTTTCATATCTCCGTCACAGAGACTTACCACAAAATAGCTTTGTCCTTTTTCTCCGTAAAGGATTTTCATAACCGCATAATTTTTCCCCAAAGGTAGTGTTTGGATAGCTCCCGGGTATTTCTTAACTTCCTTAATAAAATCCCCGTTCCTGGAAAACCACACCACTTTATTACGGCTCTCACCGATTATACAATCAGGTAACACTGAGATTACGATTGTCCTTGCCGGATCTGGATTAAACTCACCTGGTCCTTCACCGTGCTTCCCAACCACCTTTTTCAGCTTCAATCCCTCAAGAGAGTAAATATAAAACTGGTGTCCTTGAACGACAAATAGTTCATTCCCATAGACCTTCATCATCTGGGGTTTTAAAATCCCTTCCAGCTTACCCAATTTTGCTCCTGAGAGGAAACAGGCCATACCCGTAATCATTAAAAAAGTAATAACTCGTTTCATTTTACATTTAAGCTCCTTTTAAATTTTTTAGAACACAAGCCTCACCATCAACTTTTAATGGAGACTGATAGTTTGCTTTTTAAAAGCAGAAATTTAATACGAAAAAATCCATCGAAAGTTTTACCTTAAAACCATTGTATTGAAATAAAAGAGTTCAATCAGGTGTTGTTAATGAAATCCATATCCGGGAAGTAATACGCCGCTGCTGAATCCGTTTTCTGTACATTCCCTGTACGCCGGAAATCCATATATTGCTGTATAAACATATGACGATGTTCTTTTTGATAACATCCCGGAATAGACCCTATGGAAATATGTTTCGCATACCCGCAGCATAACCCGTAAATATTGAACAAAACCAAACCAAACAGTAATATCCCTATTGCAATGGCCCCCTTATTCCATTTTTTATGAAGAGTCCCCCACACATCCAGGAAATAAATCAGAAGAGCCATCATCGCAGGACCAAAATAACGGGGGAATCCATCTCCGCCATGTCTGGTTATCAAAAAACCAAAAAATATTAATACTCCCCAAAACATTACCAATATTCCAGGCAAATGATTGATTAACAATTTCCTCCCATTACGGATAAGAATTATAAATGCGGCAGGAATCATCAAAAAAAATGGCCATATCCAGGGGAGGCGTGCCACGAATGTATCCATCCAGTTTAATGGTGATTTGATTCCAAATTGGTATATCACTTCAAATCCCTTCACATAATTATATGGGTCCATGAGGTAATGAAAAAGAGAACCGCTAATTACTCCCAATAGTCCCCATACCGGAATTTTCCCCAAAGGTTTAATTTTACTAGTCTCATCTCCATTATCATGATTACGAATCAGCCCAATAATCTTTTTAAACGCCCATAATAGAAACAAAGCACTTCCAAAAGCCATCGCCCATTCATTTTTTCCCATAGCTGCAACCCATCCCCCACTAAACCAAAGCGTATACATTAACATCTTATGTTGAACCCGGAACCCCCATATTAATAGGAATGCCGAAGTCCCTATTAGCAGCACTCCCAGGTTCCCATCGTAGAGAGTTTGAACCGCTCCACCCACCATAAGCCCGCTTGTTCCTATAAAAGCCAGTAGTCCCAGGGGAATTAAAAGTTCCTTTATACTCATCTTTTTCAACCCGTTCAGGTTCAGTAACAAAACAAGCAGCATGGCGAGTGCATAAAAGCTATAAAAAGGAGTACGAGCCATTACTGTTTTATCGTGGAAATTTAAATGTGAAAAATTAATTCCCCCAGTAAATGGCCGGATAACATGGCTTAAAAACATGTAAGGTAAAATAGGGTGACGCGGTGCATCCCATTTATCAATCCCTTTTTCTCTTCCGATTAATAAGATTTTGCTCGTATCATTAAACTCGGTTTTCCCGTTATCTACTGCAAGGTAGGCGAACATACCTTCTTCTCCCATTAGCAGGTTCGATAAGAAAGGAACCGGTGTAAGTATTACCAGTAGCCAGGAAAAAATGATTACAATAATTCCGTGACGTAAGTATGATTTATTATCTTTCCCCATGATTTCCCCACAAAAGTGTTGTTACAAATCCCCCTTTAATTTAATTTAGAATATAGTAATAGCATAAAAAAATTTTAATTGCAATCTCCGGTAGAATTTAATTCACAAATTTGCTATGTAATTTTTATTTTATAAATCTAAGAATTTTCTTGAACTCATCTATATTTATAATATTTAGATAAGGAAATCCAATTGATTCCAGCATCAAAAAATGTTTATCAGCCGTAACAATATAATCTGAATTTGAAGCTACTGCACAATCAACAAATTTGTTGTCAGTCTCATCTACATGAAGCAGATTCCAATTATAATATACATCTACCTTACAAATATTCGGGAGAAGTAATAATACTCGAATAATATCTTCTGCCACCCTTTTGGAATACTTATTCGAGATTATTTCCTCATATTCAGTTAGTATTTCATTGGAAATAACCAATTCAAATTTTTCTTTGAGAAGAGCTTTAAAAATCCAATGGGTTTTTGATTTGCTTGATATTGAAACAAGTAAAATATTTGTATCAAGAATAACTCTTGGTCTATTTTGCATTAAGCCATTCATTCATAGTATTGTCTGAAAAGCCTTTATTCTTCCATATTTTATCGGCTTCTTTGATGGCTCTTTTAGCAAAATAACGAGCCAGAATTCTTTTTAAATCGAGTAATTCTTCCTGGTTCAGGTTAGTAGAATATAATTTAAGAAGTTCTAATTGCAAGTTGCTCAACGGTTGAGAGATAGTCATTTAGCCTCCTCAATTTCATATTCATAAACCATAGAAATTGTAAATTGTGTTAATATTATAATATTGAATATTATTAATTTCAAGTAAAAATTCATTCTTTAATAAAATCCAGATTGCAGTCATAGAAAAAATTAATGTATTAATAGAAGTTTTTTAAGATCGGAA
>JAKAGC010000161.1 GCA_021817755.1 Acidobacteriota bacterium
AATTTTGGTTCCTGTTTCTACTTCTTTCTCATTAACACTTCTAGTAGCTATTGCTACTTTTGGACTTGAACAGCATGTTATCCCTTCTGATCAAGCGGCATCGATTTTATTAGCTACACTTTTAACCACATTCATTTATCCTGCATTAATGAAACGGATTATTAAATCTATTGAAATATCCCATGGGCAGTAATAAGTAAAAGTTTAGAGTTTCAATTCGCCCCCCCATTACCCTGCAAAAATTTTTTTTTGAGTTGTTATTATAGAATTGTCATAATTATAGGGAAATTTATGAGAAATTTGTCAATCTAACACCTTAAAAACCCTTGAAAAAAATTACTGTTTCAGTTAGTATTTAATACATGAACCGAATTATCTCCACTATGTTAAGACTCAATGTCTTTGTTCTAGTTACTGCTCTATTTTGCCTCCCATCTTATTCGAAAGAATTTCCTGGTAAACCATGGGGAATATTTTTTCATAATTATTACAATGCAGAAAATTATGATGCCGATCCACAGAATTGGGGAGCGGTTCAAGATCAACGGGGGATAATGTATTTTGCCAATGGCAGTGGTATCCTTGAATTCGATGGGAAAACATGGACACTTACCGAATTGCCTCGTCGTGGTACTGTTCGTTGTATTCGGCAGGATATCGATGGACGTATACTTGTTGGTGCTCAAAAAGAACTCGGTTTTATTGTGTTTGACCATTTCGGACGTCCTTCTTTCGTTTCACTTTTAAATCAGTTGAAAGATGAAGACAAAGATTTTTCGGATATTTGGGAAATTTACCCCACATCTAATGGAGTATATTTTGTAAGCTCTGACAAGCTATTCTTTCTGGATCGCCACTCTCAGAAAGATGAAAAAATGAAATCGATTAAATTGAACCGGAATTTTTTCTCTTTCCAAATTGCGGAAAATATATATATCGTTCAGCAAGGAAAACCAATCGGCCTTTTGAATCAAATGCAAGTGATCCCACTTCCCAATTGTCAATCAATCACCCCTGAAATTTGCGGTAATATATTCGTGTTGCCCTATCCTGGAAATAAACTTTTATTTCTAACCGAATATAAAGGACTCTATGTTTATGAGCCCCTTTTTACTTCCAAAGAAAAGGATGATTCCTGTCCGGTGTCCGGTATACTGACTCGTTTATCTACGGATTATGAAAAAATTAATCCTGCTCCTTATGTTATCGATGCCATTCCTCTTGATCGAGGCAGATATGCATTATCTATTTCCGATTTTGGAATACTAATAATCGATACAAATGGACGAATCCTCCATACCATTACTAAATCCCAGGGACTCGCCGACAGTACCGTAAATAAATTATATACCGATAGTGATCATCATTTGTGGTGCTGTACAAATCGTGGATTGGACATGTTCCAGGTAGACTCTCCCATATCTTTTTTTGGTGATACATTGGGAATTGACGGGATGGGGCTATCTGCTCAATTTTTTCAAAATCGTCTTTATGTAGGAACCTATACCAATATTTTTTATCTTGAAAATAAAGGACAGTATCCAGGTAAATGGGAATTTAAAGAATTAAATGGTTATGGAAAAAATGAGTGGTGCTTTGATTTGTATAACGGTGGTGATTACCTTCTTGGTGCCGGATTAGGTATTTACCAAATCGCTGGAGAGCATGCAGAAAAAATACTTCATCTCTCTTCTCCGATTCTTTGTTTTGGAAATTCCACACGGTTTAAAGATTATGTTTTTCTTGGATTAGACCAGGGATTAGCATGCGTCAAAATTGAAAGGAAAAATCAACTTCCGGGAAGTTCGAACGGCACTATAGGTTCTTCGGCTTCAATTTCTATTAAAGCAGTTTTGTTGGAACCTGAGAATTTAAAAATATTTGATAATGATGTTATACGTAATATGACATGTGATGCATATGGAAACATGTGGCTTGTTTCATCCGGGAGAGGTTTGATTTTAATGCATTTTAAAAGCGATCACATAACTGATTTCGACTTATACCGGTACGATAGTTCGAAAGGGCTCCCTCCCATGGATAGTAATTTTGTCTCTTTTTTCCATAATCGACTTCTTGTGATAAATAAAATGGGATTATTTACACCATCTCCCATAACTCAAACTGGAGATAGCATTTCTGCAGGTACTTTTTCTATCCCCGAAAAATTCATTACAATTACCACTTTCGATAAAATTGTTGGAGCTGGGAACAGTGTAACCGCAGGATTCATAGATAAATCAGGCGAAATTTGGCTAAGTACTAAAAAAGGTTTGGGGAAACTCGAAACAATTACAAATAACTCGTTTAAATGGAATAATATTCCTTATAAAAATATTCCAAGAATACCCTATGTTTATATTACTCCTGACAATGCCAGGTGGTATTGCGGGGACAGAGGGATATTCCGGTATGATCCCCAAATTAAAATGAATGTTGCCTCCCATTTTAATACGTTAATTCGTAAAGTTACAACTGCTCCCAATGATTTAGTTCTCGAAGGTGCGTTTATCGATAAAACGTCACGAATAATCAATAGAAAATACTATGATAAAACTCAACTAGGTCAAGATAAATCGGATAGGGAAGTCATTAGTTATAAAAATAATTCGCTTGCTTTCGAATTTACAGCTACCTATTTTCTACAACCAGGGAACACACTCTTTCGCCATAGATTAGACGGACTTGAAGAATCATGGAGTAAGTGGTCCACAGAAAAACGAGTAGAGTATACCAATCTTCCACCCGGGGAGTATCAACTCAGAATTGTTGCCAGAAATATATATGAAACAGAAGGTACGGAAACTCATTTCCGGTTTATTATATTACCTCCCTGGTACGGAACAATTGCGGCTTATATTTTTTATTTCTTACTCGCTGTGTGGGCCGGTTATAAAGGAATAAAACTCTATTCACGGCGATTGATTAATGCGACTATCCGATTAGAAGCCACTATTAAAGAAAGAACCGAAGAGATTCGGGAACAGAGAGAAGAAATCGCTGCTCAAGCCGAACAATTGAAAAACCAAAATGAGGAACTCGTTACGATAGATAATATCGCAAAAGTACTCAATCTGGAAGTGGCTTTCGAAGATTTATTAAAAACCATGTTGAATGAAGTTCTTGTTTTCAAGGGAGTGGAGAAATCTGCTGCTCTCGTTTTCGATAAAGCTTCCAGGACTTTTTCAATTAAAGCAGCAGTCGGAGTTAGCAAAGAGGAAATTAACCGAATTCATGTATTGTATGAAGAATCGTTGGATATTTTAATTTCGAATACAGTTGAAATTTTCCCTGGTTTTTGTACACTTAATAAAATTTGCTGTGATGGCTCTACCGGTTGGCTCGATCTGTTTTTAGTTAAAAATTCCATGCTAATTATGAGAATTGCTGTCGGTGATCAAATAGCAGGTTATCTCCTCTTCTCTCCATTGAAAATGAAAGAAGATAAAACTCTCGATGAAAAGGATGCCCGATTATTAAATCGATTGAAAGATCATATAACCATTGCTTTTATAAAAAATAAACTTGTGCTCGATTTGCAAAATGAACGCAAATTCGCAGAAACGGCGAACCATGCCAAAAGCCTATTTCTTGCACGTATGAGCCATGAAATCCGTACCCCTATTAATGGTGTTCTCGGTTTTGCAGATATGCTGCTCGACACGAATATGAATGAATTGCAGCGAGAATATGTCAGTACCATTATCCGAAGTGGAGAAGCACTTTTGTCAATTATAAATGATATCCTTGATCTTTCCAAGATTGAAGCAGGTCAGTTGACTTTTGAGCAAATCGATTTTGATCTGGAAGTCATGGCTTTCGATATCTGTTATTTAATGATGCCGCGGTTAAGCAGTAAACCCATCGAAATACTCTGTCATATAGCCGATAATGTCCCTGCATATGTCAAAGGTGATCCCGGACGTGTTCGTCAGGTGTTGGTAAATCTGATGGGAAATGCTGTAAAATTTACTGAAAAAGGAGAAATTGAACTCTCTGTCTCCATCGAAGCTGAGACCAAAGATGAGATAAAGATTCATACAAAGATCAGGGATACTGGAATCGGGATACCTCAAGATAAGATCGATTCCATTTTTGAATTGTTTCAACAAGCGGATGGATCTACCACACGGAAATATGGTGGAACCGGGCTCGGTCTTGCTATTTGCCGCCAATTGGCAGAAATGATGAAGGGATCTGTTTGGGTAGAAAGTGTAGAAGGAATAGGAAGTACATTTCATTTTTCCGCATGGTTGAAAAAATCCGATAAAATACCCATACTAAAACATTCGCCTCAGCTTTTAAGAAATAAGAGAATTCTAATAGCAGATGATAATCCAGGTAATTTACATATCGTTTCGTATATCGTTGAAAAATATCAGATGCGAGCTGTTGAAGTCGGTGTGAGTACGCAGGTCATCCCTACTTTTGAAAGATGCCTTTCGGAGAATGATCCGGTGGAAGTTTGTATCATGGATATCCAGATGCCTGAATTAAACGGATTCGAGGTTGTCCGAAAAATTCGTGCTCACTCAGATTCTCGAATATCGTCGATCCCTGTTCTTGCCCTTTCCTCCTCTACTGAAAAACATACCCAGTATTATCGGAAAGCCGGTTTTAACGGTTATCTTGCTAAACCCGTTCATAGGACCCGTTTAATTGCCATGCTCAAACGGTTGCTTTCCGGGGAAGATGACGAACAAAAAAACATTGAGGAAAAAATCGATCTGGTTACACGCCATTCACTTATCGAAGAAGCCAAACAATCAGTTTGTATATTACTTGTAGAAGATAATGAAATCAATCTGAAACTTGCCAAATATTTATTACATAAAGGCGGATATACAGTAGATGACGCCAGAAGTGGAAAAGAAGCCGTCGAAAAAGTTACTGCAAATCCTACCAGGTACGGTTTGATTTTTATGGATATTCACATGCCCGAAATGGATGGGTTGGAAGCCACCCGTGTTTTACGCGAAAAAGGATTCACCGACATCCCAATTGTTGCCATGACCGCTGATGCAATGAAGGAAGACAGAGGGAAATCCATCGATGCAGGAATGAATGATTATGTGGCTAAACCCATAAATCGAGAAATTGTTTACAAAATGATTAACAAATGGGCATTAAAAGAGATATAATATTATTTGCAAATCGTGAAAAAAAAATAGGAGATTGAGAAATGATTTATACTATTAAGCCGTTACGTTATGTTTTAGTATTTACAGCTATTTTTATGTTTTTATCCGCAGGTTTTATTAACGCGGAATATGGTATTAAGGGTGGCGTTAGTTATTCCAAAACAAAAATTTCCGGTGTAGATGTTGATCCCTTTACCGGTAGCTATGTTAAAGGTTTTCAAATTGGTCTTTATTTGGATTACCGTATGGATGAAAACTTATCTCTTCAACCCGGAATATACTATGTTGAGAAAGGACTAAAACAGGAATGGGTTTATGGTGACGAATCTTCAAGTCAAGAGCTTGAAACAAAGTACCTTGAATTTCCTTTATTGATGAAATATGATATCAACCCCGGGAAATCATTTAACCCTTATTTGATCGCAGGGGGATATGGCGCTGTTCTTTTAAATGCTAAAATTAAAGCCGCTGGCGATCCCGATGAAGATGTTAAAGAATTTTTTAAAAAAATGGATTACGGTCTAATCGGTGGTATCGGTGTCGAGTTAGCCCTCGGAAGCATGGGTAATGTCATCCTGGAAGCCCGGTATAATATGGGACTCACAGATGCTCATAAAATTCTTGAAGACGAAGCCAATTCCGATTACACAGTAAAAAACAGAAGTTTTTCATTTCTTGTTGGATTCCGGTTTTAGTTTTTTTTAAGTTGAATAGGGGGCGAATACTTTTAAACGCCCCCACTCTTCACTTTCTTCAAAAAATATTTGACTTTATTAATAATTGTGATATAACGTAGGATGGAACAAGAAACGAAACAGAACAACGATGAAAAATTCGATTATGATAAATCGCTCAAAAAGAAAAGCGATGCTCATATGCAAAAAATCAAATTCGTCGATGCTTGGATTAATCGTCCCCTCGCATCCCTTATCGTAAAAGCCGTATTCAAAACACGTATTACTCCCAATGATTTAACTTATATTTCGGGCCTTTTCGGATTGCTCGGAGCTATCTCTTTTACCAGGGGGCAGTATCTCTTTTTTATAATAGGAGCAGTTCTTGCGCAGCTTTCTTCAATTGTCGATGGGGCAGACGGTATGCTCGCCAGGGCCAAAAGTATGGGTAGCGAATATGGTGCCCATCTCGATTTACTCCTCGACCGGATTATCGATTTTTTTATTCTTTCAGGTATTGGATTAGGCGCCGCACAATATTTTAAAAATCCAACCCTTGCTCTACTTGGAATATTCGGGGCCGGTTTGTATTTATTGCAAATCCACTTGTTTTATCTTACCAAGAGTTACCTTAATATTAAAGATAAAGGCGATACCGGAGAAGCACGTGCAATTCTATATTGGTTGATTGTTGTTTTTAGTGTGGTAAACCGTTTGGATATTGCAATATATGTACTTCTCGCCGAAACCATTATTAATATTTTATGGCGGTTTGTTAGTTATATCAGGATGAAACCCAAACCGTAATATATTTTATTTTCTATTTCGGCTTTCCCGTATTCGGTTTAATCATTCCGAATAATCCCGGGACTGCCCATAAAAGTGCAATAATTCTTCTCATTAATACAAGACTAAACGCAATATCAGTGCTCTTTCCAAGTGCGGCAAATACCGCAATATAGGTCGCTTCATATACCCCAAGTGAACCAGGGATAAATGGAAACATAAAGGTAAGGTTTCCCATAACTGTAACCAGGAAACTATCTATAAACGAGATATCCGTTGCACCCAGGAAAACCAATGTCAAATGCACTTCTGTTACCCAGAGCATCACCAATAGTGAATAAAGAAAGAATACTTTGACAAAGGTTGTACGGTGATTCAGATAAAAATCCGCAATATGCGCATCCGTTTCTTTTATTTTATCCCTGTTTTTCTCCAGGACTTTCGGACGGATATGCAATTTTGCCAGAAAATCCACCAACCAGGTAATCAATCCTTTTTTTTGTTTACTGATTAGGAGAAAAACCAATAGTGCAAATCCGATCTCCGCAATAATAAAAAGGGTTTTTAGTTTTCCGGTTAAAGTAACCCTGGCAAATATGATCCCGATTGTAATAATCGTAAAAAGAAGAACGCTCATAAATTCGATTGTTTTGTCTACGATTACAGAGGCAATACAGACCCTCTTGCAGGATGTGTTTACCATATAGATACGCGCAGCTTCTCCACCCACCTGAGCCGATGGAAACAATTGGCTAACCGTATGACTCGCCATTCTTGCTACAAATAATTCCCATAACGATGTTTTCTTTTCATACTGTTCCAATATAACTTTCCAGTTAATTGTACGCAGTGCCCAGTAAAGTAAGCGAAGAACCATTAACATCGCGAAGTGTAATGGTGTCACTTTTTTTATATTATTCCAAATATGAACCGGACCCACTTCATATACGATATAAACGAAAACAAGCAGTCCCAATATTCCCGAATAACGGACGATTTTTTGTTTTAAGTTTTTCTTATCCATTATAGTGCTTCTGTTGATTCTCCAATCTGTCAATAATATCCAGGTATTTTTTTTCTATCACTCCCCATGAATAATGAGTATTGAAATAGAGCTTTCCATTCGCACCCATTTTTTTTCTCAGTTCATCGTTACTATGAAGCAAGAGTAGAGCTTCTTTAAATTCATCGAAATTCGTATACCATAACCCCCCATTACTTCGTTTGCACTGCCCTCGCAGAACTTCTGTGCGTCCGTTTGCTAAAACCGGTTTTTCAATCG
>JAKAGC010000162.1 GCA_021817755.1 Acidobacteriota bacterium
ATCTTATCTTTGACATAATCCTCATAAACTTTATTATACTGATTTTCCAAGTCTTTAATTTGATTTTCAGACATTCTTTTTGCTTGTTTGGCTCCTTGAATTTTAACGGCTGTTCCCACGGCGGCACCTGCCAAAGACATGGCAATCCCTAAAGGGGCCAAAGGAGTGAAAGATAAAACCGTCCCGATAGCGGAAACAACAGGCGCGGCTACTGCGGCAACTTTTTTTGTATCGCCGGGTAATGCCCCGGATTCTCTCATATGTTTTTCTTCGGCTTTAAGTATAGGCCGGACCGGCTTTCCTCGCAATAGAGCAGAACCAACACGTAAAGGAGTGACCGTAATAGCCCGAGTAAAACCTAATACTCTTTTGGGAGATATTGCGCTTACTACATTGTGAAAAATTTTCCCGAAAGAAAAATTCAGACCGGGCGGGTACAAAGGATTTTGAGAAAAAATATCCGATTTATAATAAAAATCATTTTTTAACATTCTACTTGCAGGAATAAAACTATGTTTTTTGTACATGTTTTTATTTCCTCAGTAAAAATAATCCAGCAATAATTAACCCTCCAATAATATAAATGGGGGGGATACCGCCGATATTTGAAGAAGAAATATTAATTCCTTGTGTATTAGATTGCATCGACATTTGAGCAGCCGCTATTTTTTCCCGTAATGCCAAAGCGGTATTATTTGCTGCTGCAATTGATTTTTGTGCATTTGCCTGAATGGAAGAAGACGCAATAGCCCCTCCTGCTGAAATCAACTGAGGAATAACCGATGCTATAAAATCCCATTGACCTAAACTTTCAGGACCCGCAAATGATTGATTTAACGCGAGAGACATATTAATTATCTCCTTGTACGTTTTGAAAAGAGTTTTATAAGAAAATATCCTCCAATACCGATAATTGCTAAAGTCTTCGGATCGGAAAAATTTATTCCTCCCTGTTGCATAGGTTTCGGATAATACATCGGTTGTGGATAACTCCGAACAGGGGGAGCGTTTGTCATTCTTGCCGTTACGATTTTCGGAACGGAAGAAATGAGATCGGAAATTGATCCGGTAATAGCGTCCCAAATACCTTTTGGAGCAGGAGCAGGATTTACAATCGGAGCAACGTTAGGAGAAACATAAATATCCGGTGAATAGAAAGATTGCATAGCCTCTTCTTCCGGCGTTAAATTAAGTGACTGATTAAGTGCTAATGACATTTTTATTCTCCTTTTTTAAAAGATTTAATTTCGCGTGGAATATGTTCCATCAGGGTGGAAATAGAATATTTTGCCCTCACCATATGCTCCTATAATTCGACAATTAATAATTACTTCTTTACCATTATGAAATGCATCTACTACTATCCCACCTTCAGCAGTGTTCCCCCCATGAAAATTATAAAGAAATTCCGCTGAAACATGGTGATTATCCCTTTTTGTAACAGGAGTCTTAGTGCTATCGGATTTAGCGGTAACATAAAGTTTGCTCATCTTCTACTCTCCTTTACATTTTATTTAAACTGTAAATTCTTTCTTTCGTACATATTTTACTTCACATCCCATCGGTTTATTTTTGTTTGTTCCATCCAAAGGAATCCAAACTCCATTATTAAAGGTTTTAAGATATACATGATTAAACGGCCCGTATCCTTGTCCTACTCTAACCGTTACTATTTTTACCGGAAATCCTATAGCAATCAATAAACTTCCAAGAAAAATAGTATGATCGTCACAATCCCCAAAAGACGCCCCGGCTTCGTGAAATTGTCTAGTCATGAAATGCGGAGTTTGCAAGGTTTCTACATAAAAGTTATCTTTAACATATGCCATTCTTGATTGAACAAAATTAAATAGGTTCCCTATTTTTTCAAAATTATTTTGTGTATTATAAGTCAATGCGATTGCAAGGTTTCGGACTTCCGGATCAATAGACCCTTTCCGAATCATATCTCGCATATAGGCAACGGTTTTATCCGTTCCCTTATCACCGTTGGGAATTTTCCTTATAGTAGACACGGGAATGGGGATAGGCATAATTCCTCCTACCCCCATTCTATTAACTGATGAGTTATAAGCAAGCCGCGAAACGGTTAGTTATCCCATTTCTTATTTTCTATTTCTTTCATATACATATTGTAAATTGGAGACTCCGAAGTTAGCGGAATAAATGCTATAATGTTATCCTCATAAAAAATCATTGTATTGGATGGATATGGGAATAGCATAAAAGCATATCCCATTTCTTGATTCATAGGTTTTCCATCCAATCCTTTTATATTATTTGCCGTTGCCATCGGTATTATTTGTCCTTGAATCATTCGGAGATCGGTTAAAGTAATGTAACCGTCCTCTTTTGAAAAAACCGTAGAATCTATTTTTCTTCCAATCATTGTCCGCCCCCCAATTTCTACCATAAAAATATTATTCTGCTCCATTTACATTTCCTCCCTCTTCTTTATTTTGTTTATTTAATTCAAGGGCAAAGTCCCTGAATTTTTTAAACCATTCTGTCTTATCCTTAAATTCTTGATTCATGTTTAAAACATATCCTAAATATTGTTCTTCGGGATAGGACAGAAGTTCATCCACCGAACCGGGCATATGATTGTCCATATAATCCATCAAGTGAATGACGATAGGTTCCGTTACATCCGAATTTATATAATATTTTACTTCCTCGACAATTCTTACGAACCCCGGAGGAAGTGCCGGGGGGAATTCTACTATAGGAACGGCAGGAGCAGGAGCAATAGCGGGACGAACCGGAAGATTAGGTCTTACGGCATTTACAGGAACACTCCCCCCCGTTCCTCGAGTGGCAAGAATAGATGGGATAATTTTTACAAGGTCGGGGAGAATAGGTTTCAACATTCCAAGAATGGAATTATCTTCTTCAGCATCGGGGGATTTTCCTAACGCCATATTCATCCCGATTTTCAATATTTCCACAACGTCCATTTTTGGCTCTTGTGGAATTTCTTTCTTTTGCATCAGTAAAGTAAACATTTGCGTTTGTTGTTGCATCATGGCTAAGATTATAGCCGTCATTCCATCCTTATTTTCCGTGCTACTTTTAGGGTTAAGTAATTCCTGTGCTCTTTGCAAGATAACCCCGGACTCAACAGATTGCGTTAATTTTCCCATGACTTCAGCCATATTTAATTCTTTCGGTTTATCGGGTATATTTTCTTTTTCAGGTTCGACCGTAGAAAAATGCGTTTTAGTTACTATACGATTTCCTCTTTTTAGTAAAAGAACGAAGTTCCCTCCCCCGTATTTATCCCGGGCTTCTTCCTGAATATCAATAAATTCAGTTTCTTTTGGATATTGTTTAATATAGGCACCGAAAATAGCAGGATTTTTGATATGAGATCGGTGAAGCAATAATTTTAAATCTTCTCCCTCAGCCCCTTTTAATTGAGACATGAAAAGTGATATACGTTCTTCTTCCTCCGCTAATGCCAACTGATTTAATGATTCAGGGTCTAATACTTCTTCTGATTCTACTGTTATTTCTTCTTCATTTCCCTTTTTTCTCGGCATAACCCCTCCTTTTTGTCTGATGTTTGTTGATAACAACGACTGAAAAATCCTTAGAATTTTCTTATATCATCCATTCGATTTCCTTGTCAAGTCTTAAAATGGACCATCGGTACTATCGCAACCCGAAACTTTACTTTCCTTAATCTTTTCGCTAATTTTATCGGCATATCCAGAATTTTTCTTGTATCGCACTAATGCCGCTTTCCGTTCCCGAGTTTCCTTTTTCCATTCTTCCAATGTTTTGTACGATTTCTTCATATTCACTCCAATCTATTTCTAAATTCCGATGTACTACATATTCTTTTAACGGGATTTTCTTTTGAATCAATGCTTCTTTTATTCTGAAGATATGTCTAATATCATATTCGTTTTCTTTTCGTTCAATGAGTTTAATGAGATCATCAACTTTCCCGTGGAATCCATGCAAAGCATATTTTTTCGGTCTACAGGTAGAAACGGCTTCTTTTGCCCCGTATTTTTCAATGAAATTCTTAAACTTGCATTGTTTTTTACTACCTTCAAAATGTAAATAGAGTTTGTTTCTAAGGACAATACAATCTCCTGTAATCTCGGCATTTAATCCTCCTAATCCTTTAGGTAGATCTTCGATATTTATATTTTGTAATGTTTTTATTGAATCTGTTGATGAATGGATAGATTCGTATTTGTGTTCCAGTTTATGTAAATGCGCCCGAACAAACCCTGTTATAAGAGTTCCGATAAAAGGATTGAACAATCCCCCGGCTTTATAAGTTTTCTTTATTTTTGAGAAATGACCGAACTCATCCATTACTGCCTCGGCCATTATTTCCGTGTCTTCTTCTATATTTTGCAGAAATTTTCCATAAAGAGAATTAAGCAATAATTTATAAATCAGATAATTAGGGTCTCCCTTCCCGGATGATTGTTTCTTTTCGTAAAATTCCAAAGCGTATTTTTTTAAGGCGTTATCAGATTCCATAAAATCCGGAATCCAAATCCATCCCCGGCAACCTTCTAATTCAAATTCCCCAGTTCTTTGCGCTTCTTCCAATTCGTAAGACGTAACCCATAGGTCTTCGACTTTTGTTTCTCCCCATATCGGTTTCCCATCGTGGGATAGGAAAGGCGAATATTTACAGTTTTTAAGCAATCCCCGTATGTTGTATACCCCACAATACCCCATTTCTTGTTTGAGTACATATTCATATCTTCCCTTGATAAACTGCGGGAGATTCGCCATAGCATGAGGATAAGCCGATGAAATATCCAACTCAGTAACATTTTCATACATCGCCGGTTTGACATAAAATCCATTTTTCCCTCCGTGGTATGAATATAATGATGCTCTAAGTATTGCCTGATTAGGTAAAGGTATTCTTTGATTTTCTTTTATAAAATACCGTTGAAAAACACGGGACGCAAACTGCGGCGCGGAAATGGAAACGGGAACATCATAATCTTCGTGCATTTTTATGATTGCCCGACCGATTTCATATTCAACAGCAGCATCATATTTTGCATACTCTACAAATTTTCTATCTTTTGGAGTAAAACGGATATTCCCTAATCCAAATGGCGGAGCCATTTTGGCATTTTTACAGCCTAAAGTTTTAGCAACATTTTTTAAAGAAGAAGTAAAGAAGCGGAATGAATCTATTATATGAATGTATGTTCCATCAGGCCAAGTGATTTTGGCATAATATAATTTACCGGCTAATACATTGATTCCAATTTTTTCATTATTATATTTATGATGGATTGTAAATTTTTGATTCGTGAAATCAGAATGGTACATTTTAAGTAAGGCGGTAAGATCATAAGCAAGATAATGGAAGAAACAAATATTGACTCTTTTAGGGAGAATCCGTTGTTTAACATGATTAAGAAAAGTATCAAGAATAGTATTGTTATCAACCCAATATAAAGAAGTTTTTTCAGGATCATCGGAATTTGATATTTGTAGAGTAATGGCTTCAGCATCTTTTCCTCCTACATAAGTTTCTATATCCGCTCCGAAAAACTCTACCCTATTGATACCCGGAAATCTTGCTTTCCTATGCTTTATACCCCCCCTTAAATGCTTAGGGATGGTAATGTCACGGGGTTTCATTTATAATATAGTTACTTTGAACCCATTAATTATATATCCAATATCTTTAAAAATTGCTTTTATTAAAAAACAGCCCTTCTTCCAAGTAGTAGTATAATTTAATAGTCTTTGATGTTCTAATGCTTCTTTAAAAGTTTCCTGTTCATATTTACATATTCGACAAAAATATTTCATTATAATATCTCCCTTATTGTTATGACATCATAAGCCCGATTAAGCATTAATCTTATTTCTAAAGACTCATGTTTATTCTGAGTATGTAAATACTTTTCTATAGCATGTTGAATTGATTGCTTTATCTTCTCCCGATCAAGAATATCCAGACTCTTTAAAAGTCTATCATTTATCTCGACCTGAAATTTCATTTTTTTCTCCTTTCAATACATTCCAACCATGCAATACAAACGGCGGCGACTTGAATAATTTCTTTTTTTAAATGCTCTTTAAAGGGATTGTTCCTTATAGAATGTAATTCCATTCCATTCATATCTTCAACTACTGGAAATACAACTACTGATTTTACTATCAATGCTCTACATACTTCTCCAAACTCTTCTCCCAAAATTGCTAACCAATAGTAATCATTGTAATTCTGTTCCCCCCATATAATATCTTGTCTACTTCTTTCCGCTAAAACTTCTGCTAATAATCTTTCTTTAATTATTTGAGGATGATTTCGCATTTTTCCCCCTCCTTTTTTATTTTACCATCCATCCAGTTAATGAATATATATCAATAAATTCAAGACGACCATCGCCATCCAATTTCTCATTACCCGTATCTCTTAAATCTTCCCCGATAAAAGAATATAAATAATTAATTGCTTTATCAGGCGATATTGCCGCAGTAGAAAGTTTAGACGCTAAAAAAGAAACTATTACAGGAGAATCAAGAGGGTAATGTTCCGCTAATTCTTGCAATCTATCCTTAATCTCCGGTTGCATATAATCAAGATAATGCGTATCGGCTTTTTCATAATTCTCTATAATATCCCCAAGAGTAAAATGTAAATTTTTATTCATTCTATTTGCAGAACGTCTTTGATATTTCTTTAGTCTCGCATCTTTTTGAGATAAAAAATAAATCCATATGAAATATCCCACCCAAGTATTATAAAATTTATTAGCCGGATACGCTTCTTTTTCTACCAATAAACGGGAATTTCTGTGCATCCATTTATATCTCTTATTCGGAATGGAAAAGGATTGCGGATCAAATATAAAAGATAAAGTGTCAATGACCGATGCGGCAGGAACAAACGCTAAAGTATCTCTATATTTTTTAGGTTTTAATATCTTCTTCTGAAAAGATTTTTTACGGGGAGGAGGAGTTTCTGATTTTCTTACATCTTCATAAGAAAAATCTATGTCGTCCTTATATTTTGTATGCTTTATTTGCCCAGCCCTAATCTTTCTGAAATATCTTCCGGGATCTTTTTGCTTGACATTTAATAATTGCGCTAACTGCTTTGCTGTATAAAATTGAAATAAATATTCTAACTTAGAGGATAGCATTTCTACTCCCTAATGGCTAAAAGATTGTTTGCTTTAAGGATAAGTTTTTTATTTATGTTAAGACATTCGCAGCATTCCTGAAAAGTTATTACCGCATAATCTTCCCCCTTATCGGCTAACCATTGTTGTGCCTGATATTTTCTTTTTAATAATTTTTTATTTAACGCTTTACCTTTTGCTTCAATTAAAGCAATCTTAATTAATCTAAGCATTAACCATTTACCAAAATCAATCCGTTCCTCTTCGGAGAATACGTCTAATTTCTCCATATCTTCTACAGGTTTAGGAGTGTAAATGTATTTATTTAATTGCGGCATGGAGATAATTAATCACTTTCTTTTGGATTCCAATGTTTTTATCGAATATACAATATTGGCAAATAACTGCTTTTTCATTGATAGAAGAATTTTCTAATGTTAATCTTATTATAAATTTTTTTCCATTAATTTCATATGGGGTAGATATTAAATTATATTGTTCTAAATAATCTATCCCTATTAAATTTTTATAATCTTGATAGCATATTGAACATTTCATCTTGTTTTTACTCTCCATAAAGTTAAATTTGATTCTTCTTCTATATTATCTAACATTTCATTTAAACACTTTTTGCAATAACCTTCTTCTGAACTTATAAATATTTCTGCAACTACTACTACATAATCAATAGAAGTAGATTTTTTATTTGATTTAAAAATTAATGAATTAAATT
>JAKAGC010000163.1 GCA_021817755.1 Acidobacteriota bacterium
TCATTTCCGTTTTATATTGAGCATCGAATGTATAACTCCAGCCTCCTCCCATTATGATGCAGGATTCCCAGGGATAAGGTAAAAGTTTTCCCGGAACCTGGTTCTCAGGTGTAAGATAATTCTGAAAAGGTCCCTCAACAGCGCGGTCCACAACGATTAAACCCGGTTGTTTTTCTCTAACTTTTTTTACCAATCCGGCAATGTCGATATCTTGATTTATAAGACGTTTCCCTGAATCCGGATGTTCTAAATAATACTGCTTAATTGCCTCAGCGGAGTGTTTTTGCACCCATCCCCCATCCATCCACAAAATATCCATTCGACCGTAATCTGTCATTAATTCCAATATTTGATTATGAGTGAATTCCACATACTTTTTCCATCGATCCGGGTATTTTGGGATATCATAATTTACATTCCGGTCAGGTGTTGCGAAATTCGGCCACCAATAGTACTCACAATGCCAATCCGGTTTGGAAAAATAGGCACCGATCATAAAATCTTCATTTCTAAATGCATTAAAGACTTCTTTTGCAATATTCGCTTTTGGATTTAAACTAAAAGGGCAATCCGAGGAAGTGATTTTATAATTTGTGAACTTCGTATCGAACATGCAAAATCCATCGTGGTGTTTAGTGGTAAAAACCACATAGCGCATACCTGCTTCTTTTGCTGCTTTAGCCCATTTGGTTGGATCAAATTTTACCGGGTTAAAAGTCTTTGGTAACTCTGTGTATTGGCGTTTATATTCATCATAATTGGGAATTTTTCGTCGACACCAGTCTTCATCTTCGGCACAAATGGACCATGATTCCACAACTCCCCATTGACTATAGGGTCCCCAGTGCATTAATAATCCAAATTTAATATCCTGCCATTTTTCCAGTTTTTGTAAAACCAGTGGGTCTTTTTCAGGATAGTATTTTTGTAAGTATTCCTGGGAATAGAAATTCGTTGAATGTAGTATAAAAATAATGAAAAGCAGAATGATAGATTTTTTTGTCATGACCCGGCCTCCTGTATTGGTATTCGAATTATTCACACTTTTATTATATGAGAAAAAGGAGTAGAATTCAACACTTTCCATTTATCTGTTCCTGTCTAAAAAGATGATATGATTTCGGAAGAATTCAAATCAAAATACTGCTATAAACAGATTTAAAATAAGAATGTTTCTTTTTCCATCAAAAATTTATAGAATCGATTTATCCGAATAAGCACTTTTTTATTAATAATTCAGGGATTAACTAAATAAGATATAATGAATATTGGATTCAATTTTTAAGCTCAAATTACAGAGCCTGAATGTTTAGGGGTATTCTTACGCCCTGCTATATTAATCAATAATCGTAATGCTTCATTAACTGATTTGGAATCTGGGAAGTACCTTGCAACATCAGGAGAAAGTAAAACAATATTATTACCTTCTGCATATTGTTTCGCATATTTCCCCCGTATACCTTCACTGAATTCATATTGATCCAACATCTCAGTTTTATTCCGACTCATAATAACTCCTTTCTTTATTAGTTGCTTCTCGGGCACTGATAATTCTAATACGGTTATTGCGCTCAGTAAATACAACAACCAACAGTCGGCGATCTATTGATTCACCCATTATTACATAACGTTCCTCATTTTCAGAATGAAGGGGATTTGATATGGTAATCGATAAATCATCCCCAGAAACCGTTGCTGCAATCTCAAAAGACACGCTATGCTTTATAATATTTGCTTTTTTTTTTCTTATTAATACCATATTTCAAATTTATTCACAAGAGGGAAAAATTTTCCTTCTTCAAATGTATCCTAAAATGGAAATAAATAATCTTACATCCTATTTTCAATTTTAAAATTCTATCAGACCAGCTATTCATTTTCCTCTTTACCAATAGTGAAAATAAGTTAAAATTTTACTATAATCTTATTGAGGTGAATTCATTATGAAAATTTTAAGATTTACTATGCCCATTTTTTCTTGTATCTTAATAGCTGCACATTTTTCACGAATTTCCAATGACTGGCTCGCAATATCATGCCTGATTTTTCCTTTCTTACTATTTAGTAAAAAGGAATGGGTTCTGCGACTCTTCCAGGTTTTTCTCATTATCGGAGGAATCATATGGCTTGAACGCATGATTAACCTGGTTCATTTCCGTAAACAAAGCCAACTTCCCTCGCTTCGCCTGGCCATTATTTTAACCATAGTGGCCCTTTTTACTTTTATTTCAGCATTCGTTCTCAACTCACCCCTCATTAAGAAAATATTTAAAAACAATGGACCCGGTACTATCATTGTTCCGGTCACTACCTCCCTTCTAACCGCTTTAGTTTTGAGTATTGTACTATTGAAAGTGAAACAACCCGTGATGATTCTGTTAGAACGGTTTCATCCTGGCGCAGGTTGGGTCGAAGTGATTCTACTTTCGATTTATGCCGGGTGGATAGCCGAAAAGATACTGACGCCATCCCGGACCCCCTTAATTAGAAAACGAATATGGTTGTTGTTTTCCATCGTTTTTTTCAGTCAATTACTTCTCGGTTTAGTGGGAATTGAAAAACTTTTAATGACCGGAAAATTACATCTACCTGTTCCGGCAATGATAATCGCAGGTCCGCTGTTCAGAGGAAGTGAATTCTTTATGTTAATTCTATTTCTTAGTACTATTATATTAATTGGGCCTGCATGGTGCAGTTATTTATGCTATATTGGGGCATGGGATAACTTAGGGGCTTCTATTCATAAAATCCCCGAAGTAATGCCAAAATGGAGAAAATGGGCTCGTTTAGGGATTTTAGGATTGGTTGTTATTGCTACTCTTTGTTTCCGTTTTATTGGGACATCCGGTTTGACCGCTACAATTGCAGGCGGTATTTTCGGGATAATAGGTGTAGGAATCATGGGGTTAATATCAACAAGGAAAGGTGTAATGGTTCATTGTACCACCTATTGCCCCATGGGATTACTCGCTAATTTATTCGGGAAGTTGTCACCTTTTCGCATGCGAATTTCCAAAGAATGTACCGAATGCGGTTCCTGCCGTTTCGCATGTCGGTATGATGCATTAACGATTGCAGACATAAAGAAGAGAAAACCCGGATTCACCTGTACATTATGTGGTGATTGCCTTCACAGGTGCAAAGAAAATGCGATAAAATATCATTTTTTGAATTTTGATCCAGTTCGTGTGCGGTACGTATTTATAATCATGGTTGTATCTCTTCATGCCGTCTTCTTAGGAGTAGCCAGATTATAACTATATTAAACTTTTTTTCCAAGGCCGATGGGGAAATATCAAGTCATAAAATTTATTTCATTGCATCCAGCAATTGCTCAAATCCTTTATTATAATCCCAGGTAAAATCTGCATATAATATATCTCGCAAAAGAATTGGCATTTCAATTTCATTTAATAATATTGGTAATATTCTTGGATAATTATTCCCATAAAATTTATTCCTTGTTTTTAATGCAAATTTACATTCCTTTTCTACCCATTGTGATTTTATTGAATTTTGAGATAGAATAACACAAAAATTTTTACAAAATGATATAGCCTGTTCAATATCTTCTGATATTGAATTCCCACATTTAATCATTTTTTTATCAATCCAAACTTCATAATTTATATTTTTCAGGTCTATAATTAAACGATCTACAATTCCACTATCTTCATGTGAATATGATATAAAAACAGAATTTTTATTACTTGATTTTAAACCATTTTTTTGAATAATTTTTTCTTCATATTCTTTTATTGCATTACGAATATGAACCAAAAGCTCGATTGATTCAAATGGTTTCTCAATGAATCTGAAGACTTGAATTTTATTTATTGAATCCAGCATTACTGATGAATCAGAAAAACCAGTAATAATAATACGAATAGTATTGGGAACAATTTTCATCGATTTTTCCAGAAATTGAATGCCTGAAAGATTCGGCATACGTTGATCACTGATGATCACACTTATTTCTTCTGGTTTTTCCATGGATTGTATTAATTCTAAAGCCTCTTTTCCATCTTTTGCCGTAATTACGTTATATTCTTCTGAAAGCAGTGATTCCGTTGAAGACAAAATTCCTTGTTCATCATCGACAATCAATATGGTGTGACGTAAACCGGTTTTTTCTTTCTCGACTAGTTGGATGAGTTTTTCTTTATTTAATATTTGCATAATATTTTCTCTTATTTGAAACCATCTTTCAAGAGATTCTCAAGGGGAAGAAAAATTGATATTGTTGTTCCTTTTCCAAAATCGCTAGAAACTTCGAATCTTCCATTGTGCTTTTGAATAATCTTATAGGATATCGCAAGTCCCAGGCCTGTCCCTTTTCCAGGGGCTTTTGTCGTAAAGAATGGATCGAATAGTTTCTTTTTTACGTTTTCCATCATACCAATCCCGGTATCAGTAAAATTTATTACTCCCCATCCATTCTTAAGAAAAGTCCGGATCGTCAATGTGCCTTTTGAGTTATCCATATTTAAATTTTGTTTTTCCATGATTGCTTGACATGCATTACTTATAATATTCATAAAAACTTGGTTCAATTCAGCCTGATTCCCCTTTACTTCAAATGAATCATTAAAATTGGTAACAAAGTCGACATTCTCTTTGTATATAGAGGTTATAAGGTTCAACGTAGCGGTTATTCCTTCTTGAGGATTGATGAACATAACTTCTTTACTCCCTGGATGTGAAAAATATTTCAAATCAAATACGATACTTTTAATACGATTGGTAGCATTTTGGATAATAGACAGGTGTCCGAAAAGAGGATCAGTTCTTTTATCAAAGATTTTTAATATTTCGACGTCGCCTTCTTCGCCAATCAATTCTATCAGAAAAGATTTGAATTTCTTTAAATCACGATCCATGTTAAATATAGACGTGTTTACAGAAGTGATAGGGTTATTTATTTCGTGAGATATACCTGAAACAAGAGTTCCCAGCGATGCCAGCTTCTCCCGCTGTACAAGATGACTCTCCGTTTCTTTTAGTTGAGCCAAAAGTCGTGTCTTCTGGAAAGCTGTCACTATATGTTCTTTCAGGTTTTTTAAAAGATGGATTTCTTTTTCTTCAAAAGCATTTTCATCAAGGATATTAACAAAAATTAAATAAGCCTCTGTTTTTTCTTCAAACCGTATACGGATAATTAGCATTGATTTGCATTTTCCAACCGTTCCTATTTTCTCAAGATGAGACTGATTATTCACTCCACAAGCAATAAAAATATCTTCATCTCCAGGAAACCGCTGCGAATTGTTAATATATCTTTCTTCAACTTCATCCTGAGTCATACATATTCCTTCAAGTTCTTTTGTGTCCCATCCGGAACTTGCTCTAAACGAAAAATTGTCTATTTCCGTATCTCTGACAAGAATAGATGCTTTATCGACTCCTTGGAGGCCTTTTGTTTCTCTTAATATCGCTTGAAGTAGATCATTAAATATCATCTCTGAATTAATCGATTTGACGATTGAATTGATTTTTTCCAAAAATAGATTTTTATCATTTAATTCATTGGTACGTTTCTCAACTTCTTTTTGAAGTCCCCTCCTAATTCGATACGTCCTTAATAGAAAAATAAATCCACCAAAAATAAGCGAATATATAACCCAGGACCACCATCTATTCCATGGAGCTTTATCAATATTTATAATAATAGATGTTTCCTTTTCATTCCATACCCCGTCGCTATTGCTTCCCTTTACCTTAAAAATATATGTTTTCCCAGGTAGATTGGTATACGTAGCTCGGTGATGTTTCCAATCGGTTTCAATCCATTGCGTATCCCAACCTTCCAATTTATATCTGTAAATATTTTTGGGGGGATTGGCATAGTGAAGGGCTGAAAAATCAATAGAGAACGAATCTTGTTGGTACTTGAGATTAAGTGAATCAGTTGCATAAATCGGTTGTTTCAAAGGGGATTCAGGGTCTTCTTTTCTTAAAAGTACAGATTTATTATTAAAAAGTAAATCGGTAAATACAATATTTGGTATATTAGAATCATCTTTTAAATTTTTTGGGAAAAAGGAACTTAATCCATTCAATCCACCAAAAAACATCTCTCCTTCCGAATTTTTATAATAAGCCCCGGCATTGAATTCATTACTTTGAAGCCCATCACCGGAATCATAATTTTTTTCAAATATTTTTCTTTGTGGGTTAAATTTAAAAATTCCTTTATTAGTCGATACCCAAAGATTACCAGGTTTATTATTTTGGTCTTCAAGGATACCATAAATAGTATTAATCTCTAATTGAAGTCCCCCCTCGGAATAATTTTGGAATGACAAAAATTTTTCTGTTTTTCGGTTGACCATCCAGTTGAGTCCTCCACCATATGTTCCAATAAATAGTTCTCCTGAGTTACTTTCATAGATGCAGAGAACAAAATTATGGCTAATACTGCTGTTCTCCTTTGTAAAGGATTTAAATTCTTCGGTTTTTGGATTGAATCTATTCAATCCACCCCCACGTGTTCCGATCCAGATGTACCCATTTTTATCTTTACAAAGAGAAATTACAAAATTATTACTCAAGCCATTTTCTGTCCTGTAATTTTTAAATACTCCTTTTTCACGATCGATCATCTTGCTTAATCCCCCCCCTTCAGTTCCCACCCAAATTACACCTTTATGATCCTCGATAATACATCTGATATTATCATTACTCAAAGTTTGGCCATTTCTATCTTTTGGATTATTTTTAAAAACATCTATTCGATTATTAATAGGATCCAGTTTATTCAATCCCCCTCCCCTGGTTCCTAACCAAATAACACCTGATTTATCTTCCAATATACTTCGAACGTCATTATTACTAATGTTAGAATTATTACTATCAAAATAGCTAATATAACCATTTTTACGATTCAACTTATTTAATCCCCCACTGGAAGTTCCAATCCATAAATTACCGACCCGATCTTCTAATATCGCACGAATATCATTGCTGCTTAGGCTTGAAGTATTCCCTTCAATATGTCTATATAAATTAAATCTCTCTATCCTGGGGTTATAAAAATTTATACCACCGTTATATAACCCGATCCAAAGTATTCCTGTCCTATCCTTAAAGATGGACCACACAATATTGCTACTTAAGGAATAAGGATCAAATGCATTATTCTCAAGAGTTACAAAACAACCTGTTTGTGGGTATAATCTATATAAACCGCCACCATTTGTCCCTATCCAGATGCCCCCAATACCATCATCGAAAATTGCTAGTATTTTATTATTCTTAAAGTTTTTAAATTGAGTAAAAGAGCCATTTTGATACCGAAATACTCCGTTACCGTCCGTCCCTATCCAAACAGGGCCATTTTTATTTTTTTTTATCACAGTAATCTTTTCTTCACATAAAATGTTTTTATCATAATTTTTTAGAAATATGTTATTTTTCAAATCAAAAAAATACATTCCACCACCATCAGTTCCTACCCAAAGAATATCTTTTTCCACTTCACATATAGCTCTAATATCATATCCATTATTATATTTTTTATCTGTAGAATTCGTAATATAATTTTCTAAAATATGTTCTGTATTTTTGACAACTTTACTCAGACATCCCCCTCCTGAACCAACCCAGATTTCATTTCTTTTATCTTCATATATCACTCTTACTCTATTATAATCATAATTATTAATTTTATTTTTAAAACGGGTAAATTCTTCATTCTCAGGATTAAACATATTTAAACCACCGCCATCCGTTCCTATCCAGAGGTTTCCCAATGTGTCTTCATTAATACACCAAATATAATTATCGGAAATAGATTGCTCATTTTTTGGATCATATTTATAAGTTTTAAAACTATATCCATCGTATCGAACCAAACCT
>JAKAGC010000164.1 GCA_021817755.1 Acidobacteriota bacterium
CATAGCATGAAATTTCTCTGCAATTACGGTATATTTTGAATATGATCGAATTCTGGGGGCAGGAAATTCAAGCATAACTGGGTAGGATATATCTTCAGGACCGGGAGTAACAGAATCACCGAAGCCAATATCTACTTGAATACGAAGTTTTGCCGCTGCTAATCGTGCATCCAACTTGATTCTAACCCCCTGATAAATATTTCTCTCTCTTATTTCATGGCAGGAAACAGTATTACTAAAAAATTCGAGACCATCCTCTTCAACTTCTAAATTACATATATCTTTAAATATTTTTTTCAATTGTTCATTTTCTGAATTCCCGTACATTAATAAATCCAAATCTTTAGTTGCTCTGAAAGGCAAATCAGACCAAAGAGAGAAGAGCATTGCACCTTTTAAAATAAAATCATTTTTCCATTCTGATTTGCTAATTCTATACAGGAACCGTTCTATTGCATATCGAGTAAGAATAAAATCAAATGGTTCGAATTTATTCTTCGATAGATTATACAATCTTTCTCTTACTGATTCAGCAATACTCATTTCAATATTTCCAGATAAGGACGCATCACATTAGAAACTCTACAAATATTTGCATTCTTCCATAGATCATCAATAGAAACTTTATTTTTATCCCAACCATCCTGAAGGGCTTCAATTGCGACATCCAATCCAATTTTATTTCGATATTTAAAACAATCGGCTATTGTCTTTGCGAGACTGTACACACGAATTTTTACTCCTTCTATGGTGTGTTCTTCGATTCCAGAACTGAGAGAATCGGATGAAAAACGCACGATTCGTAGTGATAGGCCGTCTATTTTGGGTTTTCTCGATTTATTATCGATTGCAATCCAGATTTCAGATGGCAATTGGGTGGTTATTTCATGAAAATGCAATGCAGAAATAAGGCATATTACCCCACGTGGTACTCGAATACAAGCTTCTACAAGACTATGATGTTCACTTATATTCGTATTACTTGATTTATAAACGCCTCTGCCAATTTTTTCTATCAGTTTCTGTTCTGAAAGACGTTTAAGGTATTCCCTGGGTATACCTTTTGCTTTCATATCCTTTGAACGTATAAGACCTACTCTTGAGATAATCTTAAGAGCATTATCAAACTTTGGTTCAACCATCGACTAACCTCATCATGTTACGATATGTCGGCACTTATTTATATCTACCGACATATTGTAACAAACTATAAGATAAAATGTCAAATAAATTCAAATAAAATTGAAATAAATTGACAAAAAACATTTTCTGTGGTACGCTTCCGCTACGTGGAAGCGTACCACAATCATTTACCAAAACATCTATACTCTGAATTTCAACACTGCTATTTCCGAAACCTGCATTTACATTCTTAACGTCTGCAATACAATTTTCTACTTCTGCATTTGCACTCCTTGCATCTGCAATTCAATTTTTTGCTTCTGCACTTGCACTCCTTATATGTGCAATCCTATTTTTGGCTTCTGCACTTACGCTCCTCACATCTGCAATCCTATTTTTTACTTCTGCACTTACTCTCCTCACATCTTCAATTCAATTTTTTGCACCTGCACTCCTACTCCCCACATCTGCAATTCAATTTTTTGCACCTGCACCTACGCTCCCCACACCTGCAATCCTATTTTTTGCTTCTGCACTCCTACTCCCGACATCTGCAATCCTAATTTTCCCTTCTAATCCTGTGTTTTTCGAAAATGCAATGGCTCCTATGACTTAAACAATTGAATCTGTGGTTTTAACATTAAAACTGAAAACCTTATACTAATTGTCTAAAACATTTACAATCTGTATAAGTAATCTTTTTTGCCTCGTTCCTCAATCAATCCTTAGGACAAAGAATCCTATTCACCAATTTCTATTTATATAATTTTATATAGTTCATATTTAAAGTGTATTGCTCCCTGCGGGGCCAAACTTTTGAAAAAGTTTGATCAAAACTTCTGACTATTTATACCGCGCTTTTACATATTCTGATCAACACTTCTAACTATCTATAGGGCACTTTTACACATTTAATTAATTCTTCCGATTATTTATTGGTTATATTATTACCAAAAAATGAACGATGATGTTTTGACTATTGCATTTTTCTCAACAAAATTGTAATATTAATGATGATACAAAGACCGGAAAAAGAACACTATTACCTGGATATCGCACGAGTGGTGGCTACACGCTCAACATGCTTGAAAGTCTCAATCGGAGCAATTATCCTGAAAGAAGACCAAATCATTGCAACAGGCTACGTAGGGGCACCACGGAATACACAAAGCTCAATTGAACACGGCTTCTGCCTGAGAAAAAAACTGAACATCCCCTCTGGCTCACAATACGAACTGTGCCGCTCGGTTCACGCTGAACAAAACGCAATTATTAACGCTGCACGGGCAGGAGTAAGCCTTCTTGGAGGGGATATGTACATATACGGAGAATCTCGAGAATCTAATTCAACTATTGACGCCTTCCCCTGCTTTATTTGCAAAAAAATGATTATTAACTGCGGCCTAAAACGAGTTATTACCTCATTGAAATCTACTGACAAAAATACAAATCAAAACTATATGATTTTCCAGGTTGACGACTGGGTGAAAGAATGGCAAAAATTCGATATCATCGAAGATAAATTCAAATACGGCCAACAATCCTAACTGACTATGGATATAACGATGACAAAAGAAAATTCAAAAAACCTCTTCCTGGGTTTAACGGGCAGAATGGGCTCAGGGAAAGGAGAAGTGGTTAAAATTCTGGAATCGATGGGCTTCATATATACCTCTCTTTCGGATATCGTGAGAGAAGAAATCGCGAAACTGGGACGGGATGTATCACGAGCTGAAACCCAGGATATCGGAAACCGATTACGGGCAGAAGGAGGAGCAGGGGTACTGGGAAAACGCACACGGGAAAAAATCGTATCCTCCTTAATATCAAACGAACTACACAATAATTGGGTAATCGACGGTATCCGAAACCCGGCTGAAGTGGTAGAACTAAGAAAACTAGAAGGGTTCCTGCTTTTGGCTGTAAATGCCGATATGAAGGTAATCCTACAACGCATAAAAGACCGTAAACGAAGCACAGACTCAATGGATGATGAAGAATTAATGAAACGGCTTGACCGGGAATGGGGCATCGGAGAACCGGACAACGGTCAACAAGTAGGTAAATGCTTCAATATGGCTGATTTTATTATCAATAATAATACAAACCTGGAAGACCTGAAAAACGAGATAAATAAGGTATTAAACCTGATTACTTCCAAGTAAAAGCTTTTATTTCGGAGAATTATTATGTCTGAAAAAATCGCAGTATACCCGGGATCCTACGATCCAATCACAAATGGTCATGTGGATATTATTAAAAGAGGACTTAAAATCTTTGATAAAATCATCGTGGCTGCACTGGAAAATCCATCAAAATGCTACCTGTTCTCCCTGGAAGAACGCTTAAATATCCTTAAAGAATGCTTTAAAGACCAACCTGCAATCGAAATAGATTTCTTCGGGGGACTTCTGGTGGAATACCTGAAACTGAAAAAAGTGGGAACTGTAGTGCGAGGACTTCGCGCAATTTCGGATTTCGAGATCGAATTTCAAATGGCACTTATGAACAGAAGCATTGAACCTGAATTCGAAACAATTTTCCTGGTGCCGTCTATCAAATACTCCTTTGTAAGTTCAAGACTGGTGAAAGAAGTATATAAACTTGGGGGAGAAGTCACTGCAATGGTTCCACCTCTGGTAGATCAAAAATTGAAAGAAAAATACGCGAAAAAATAACGTGGGATTCTTATTATAAAAGAAGCTTTATTGGCTTAGCTGAGATATTTTCTGGTTAATTAGGGATGCATGGAATGCAGCACCAAATCCATTATCGATATTAACGACAGTGACACCGCCTGAACAAGTATTAAGCATGGATAATAAGGCTGAAAGACCTCCAAAATTGGCACCGTAACCGACAGAGGTTGGAACTGCTATGACGGGAGTTGAGGTTAATCCTGCAACTACTGAAGGAAGAGCTCCTTCCATACCTGCTGCAACAATTACGACACTGTGTTGATTTAACCTGGATTTCAAATCCAAAACACGGGAGATACAAGCGACACCGACATCATATGCCTTTTCAACTTTGTTTCCAAGATATTGGGCAGAGATAAAGGCTTCCTCAGCAACAGCTTCATCAGATGCGCCGGCAGAAAGCACGAGTATGGAACCTTTAAACCTGACTTCGGGGTGTTTATCAAACGTAACGATTCGGGCTTTTTCATGATATATGAGATTGGCTTGAGGACAACGTGCGGCTAATTGTTGGTATCTCTGATTATCTACCCGGGTAATGAGCAAAATTTCATCCATTTCTTTGAAACGATTAACAATCTTTTCCAACTGTTCTACGGTTTTCCCACTTCCATATACGGCTTCAGGCAAGCCGCGCCGCATTCTTCGATGAAAATCAAGTTTTACATCACCCATATCTTTATAGGGAAAATTACTCTCAAGAAATGCGAGAAATTCGGTTTCGGATATTTCCTCTCTTTTTAATGCAGCAATATGATTTTTTATAATTTCATCCATTAGCAAACCTTAATTATTCTTTTCAGAGTCCCTTTCATGATTTCTATCGGATTGAGGAAAACGCTCCCGATTATCCCTATTATCTCTATTATCCCGATTTTCTCGATTATCGCGATGGTAGTTTCTTTCTCGATTATCTCTATTATCTCGATTATCTCTGTTATCTCTAAATTCTCTATTGTCTCTGAATTCTCTATTATCTTTATATTCCCTATACTCCCTATTTTCTCTATTATCCCTAAATCTTTCACGATCGTTATAATTTCTATCGCGGTTGCTATCTTTTCGAATAAATTGAGGGATACGTTCCTGATTGGGATTGTGGGTATGTTCGGTTCTGGGGGGACGTTGTGAATATTGCTCAGCCCATAATTTCTGTTTGGGGAACATGGGATGGGGTCTATAGGGGAACTTTAACTGGATGGGTTCAACTCCGATGATATTCTGCCACCGATTATTCCCGAGTTGGGCGCGGTAAGCATGGGATAAATATGGAATGTGATCGACTTCAAATCCCATTATATAAGTTGTTAATGAATCGCAAAGTACGGTATCCTCAGAAGCCATTGCAAAGCCATGAAAAACAGGACTTCCTTTTATAGGGCCTTTACCTTCCATTCCCCATAATCCATCTATAAGAGTCATTGAAGGCGTGAGCTCTTTAAAGAGTTTAGCAAAATTTCTGCCTCCTTTTTCAAGGATGCTGACGAATTTATCGTTCTTCAAGGAGTTGAGTTTTTTTAATTCAGTAGGAGTAATACCGAACATAAAAATTCGTTCGTCGGGTTTTACGTACCCTAATACATTCATTATAGAGAGACAAACGGGGAAGATATTATGTGTTTTGGGTGGAACGACACTGATTACATAATCGGCATCAAACCGGGTATAAGTGATTTCT
This sequence comes from Acidobacteriota bacterium, assembly GCA_021817755.1. GTDB lineage: Bacteria > Acidobacteriota > Aminicenantia > UBA2199 > UBA2199 > JAKAGC01. The sequence goes on from JAKAGC010000164.1 coordinate 5,500, forward strand.
TTTTCACCGGTTAAGGTGGAGATTTCGATTTTTTGATCGTGGGGAAGATCATCGAGACTAACGAGTTTGGCTCCATTGAGTTCGACTTCTTTGTATTTGAATTTATAGAAAATATCCCATGTACTTCTACCGGAATGATAGGCACCATCGGAACCCTCTATGACAGAAATATCGGTGATCCCGAAATATTCTTTGAGATAAAATATAAGGGATTCGACGGTTTCGTAATTGGTATTGGCATAGATTTCCCTGGGACCGGATAAATTGATCTTTATTGCAACTTTATCGGAAGATTTCAAGGTGAGATGGGGGGAAATGGCTTCCATTACCTTTCTTACAAACTCTTTTTTCCTTGTTTCCTTTACTAATACAATCTCTTTATGTTTCATTGCAAATATTACTCCTTGGGGTAAGTAAGCAGTATACCACTCTATACCTGTTTGGTCAATCTTGTTGACTAAACTAACAATTTTATATTATCCGGAGAGAGTGAGAACCGATTGAAGAAAAGGTTTCAACACCTTCCAGAGTTTTTCTAAATAAAAGAAGCATTATATCCGGGAAAGATATTCCATCAAAATACTTCCGGTCCTATTGAGGGTGTACTTTTGTAATGCCTTTTGCTGACTTTCAAGGATTTTTGATTTTAAAGAGGGATCTTCCAGAATCCGTGCGATTAATGCAGCAATGTGTACAAAATCTTTTTGATGAACGAGAATTCCTCCACCATTCATGGTTTCTTTTACGGCACATGCATCAAAGGCAATTACGGGTATATTTAAATAAAAACTCTCGGGTATGGGAGCACAAAAACCTTCATGCTCACTCATGTGAAGATAAAGATGGGCAATTTTAAAATAGGAAATGAGTTCATCTTCGGGTGTATGGCCTGTAAAATGGACATTTTTGACATTAAGGCGGTTTACAAGATCACGTAAAACTACTAAATAGCGTTCAAAGGCTCGGAATTCACCGACAAGGAGGAGTCTGGAATTTGGATTAAAACAAGACTGATAAATATGAAATGCTTTGATTATATCTTCTATTTTTTTATTGGGGATAATACGTCCTACATAGAGAATATTGGTTTTTCCATCGAGAAATAATTCCTTGAAAACAGGAAGGGGTTCTTTATTAAATTTATCAAAATTCATTACTAAGGGAAGTACTCCTGTAGGGGAAAAACCTACGGCTTTCAATTCGGATTCATTGTATTGGGAATCACCGAGAGCCAACGCAACATTTCCTACGAGTTGTTTAAGCTCTTCTCTTCCTTTGTAGCAATCGATAGCGAGCACGGGTTGATAATCGAGAAAATATTGATGGGGAGTAATATTATGATATATGATTACTTTTTTATGTGGGATAGACAGAAATTTTTGGGTTACGGGTGAACCGATTGAAAAATGAAAAATTACGATATCTTGTGGGGAAGAGAAACGGTGGTATTGGTCATAATGGATTACCTGGTCGGCGTATTTGGGGTGATAACGAAATGCAAATATCTGTGAATTATGTCCTTTTTCGGTGAGATATCGTTTAATTTCGTAAGCTTCATTGCCGATAGCATCACCATAAGAGTAGAAGGTTAAAAGCTGATGAATATTCATTCTTTAGGAGTTGTTTCTTTGGTTACAGGAGCTGGATGGGATTGGAATACTTTTTTTTCAATGGCTCTTTCGCGATTTTCTACAAATTCGACTTTATCTTCAAGAACTTTGATACGGGTTTTCAACATTTCCTGATCTACTTTGAGTTTGGTTGTTTCATGTATAAGGTTATTAAGGGCATTATGTAATATTCGAATATATTCTTTACTAAAAAATGCACTGCGATCGAATTCGTATATTAGCCTGGCATTTTCATTGTACCGATCGAGGGTAAATTGTTTTAATTCATTATAGATGGGTCTACTAAAAAAACGGATAAAGGGAGAAAAGACTTTCCTGAAAACCTTTAATGTTTTTTTAACGAGGCCTCGGACTCCAGAACCACCTTCGTCTTCATATGATAATTGAAAGGGTTGGAATGGGGGTTTTGAGCTATGGGAAGAAGAGGGAGGGTAAAGGTTGGGCTCATAGACATTGGGAATCTCGCTAAAATCGGGAAATGCTATTAATTCGAGGTTTTCGATCTCTTCGATTTTTTCCTGGGTTAAAATACCGGCATTTTGTTTTTCCAGGATACGCTCCTTAATGGAGTTCATAATCTGTTCAACATCTATTTCACTAGCTGCGGAAACAAAGGGGTCTGTGGGGTGATGGTTCTCTTGGGGCATGATTTTCTCCTTGGTATCTCCTGGGTTCCGGAGAAAAAAACCGCGCCCG
>JAKAGC010000165.1 GCA_021817755.1 Acidobacteriota bacterium
CGTTTTGAGCATAGCACATTCCGTATACATGAAATGGAATTCCCGAATCGATGTCCTGCCAGGTGTTCCCTTGATCTTTACTGATTGACATAAATGCATTTTTTCCGTTAGTTACTATTTTCCCCGCAGCGATAATCATACCATTCCCGTTGGCCATAGCCATATAATTATTGTATGTCGCTCCAGGTGTGCTGACTAATCGTTTTTTTTGAATATCCATGTTTTTGACTCCTTCAATCAATAATCAACCCTATTATCTCAATTTTGGATAAATCCGGTTGAATACCGATATGCTGGTTACTGGATACTGTCGATATAAAGCTGTTTTCGCAGTTCCGATGTTATTATGGCATAATAATTTTTGAGGTAGTGAGCACAATTGATTCAAACTATAGGGTAATTTTTTTTCAAGCTCTCCCAATCCAATAGAATAAATGATTCATGAAGAGTAAAAAACGTTCGGATTGTGAAAAATCCGGAAAAATATAAAGGAATGGAATCGCTTTTAATTGGATTGTTTTCAGAAAAAGATGGATTAAAGTAGTAGAATTATCGGGAATTGATTTCCCTGTAGACCGCCGGGGTATTGTGATATTTATTTTTAAAACACTTGCAGAAATAATTCGCGCTGGAAAACCCCACTTTCATTGCAATATCCAGGATCGTTTCATGACTGCTTTTAAGTAATTGAGAAGCTAGTTGCAAACGGTAAGACCGGATAAATTCATTCGGTGATTCACCACTCATAGCAAGAATTTTCCGGTATACAGTCGGACGGCTCATGTATAATTTTTTACAAAGTAGATGCACATTAAAATTCGGATCTGATAAATTATCTCTTACAACACGTTGTAAATCTTCCAGGAAATCTTGGTCTAACCTCGAACTGAAAATACGCGTCGGTTGCTCCGTCATTTCCCGTTTCAAATTTTGCTGAAACTGTTTGCGAAGCTCGATTAGATTATGAACCCTCGCCGCTAAAATACGCGTATTATATGGTTTGATCACATAATCATCCGCACCGCAGTTCAGACCACGGATGATATCTTCTTCCGCTGCTTTCGCAGTCAGCAGGACAATAGGAATGTGACTCGTGCGGATATCGTTTTTTAAAATCATACATATTTCATATCCGTTCATTTCCGGAAGTAATACATCCAGAATAATAAGATCAGGTATTATTTTTTGAGATTTTTGTAACCCTTCTCGTCCTGTTTTCGCTTCCATAATCGTATAAAAAGAATTCAGGGTACTTTTTATATAATTCCTCGAATCCGGATTATCTTCAACAACCAATATGATTTCTTCATTTGATTTGAGTTGTTCCGGCTCGTTAGAAAATGTAGTATCTTCCGATTGGATAAGATTTCCAAAAGCATAATCTTTTTCTTCTTTTTCAGACATATAGAGTTCCTTGATTTCCCTTTGGATGTTGTGAGTACGGTTGTCTTTTATCTCCGAAGAAGAAATGATTATTTCGTCCGGTTTTAAATGAGAGTTCCCCATAGGAAGCCTTACGATAAACTCGGTTCCGCTTGTAGCCAAATCGGTTGAACTAATGACTTCGATATCCCCGTGGTGAAGTTCGATAATTTCACGGGCAATCGCTAATCCGATTCCCGAACCCTTGTACTTACTTTCATTCGAAGCATCCCCCTGGTAAAACCGGTCGAATATGTGTTCCAGACGTTCCGAAGGTATTCCCGATCCTGTATCAGATACCGAAATCGATACGAACCCCAGGGGAAAGTCAGATGCTTTTTCCGGATTATCTGTAACTTTTATTGTAATCCTCCCACCCGGAGGTGTAAATTTTATCGAATTCAGTAAAAGGTTAAAAATGACTTCTTCCATTTTTTCCCTATCATAATAAATCGAAATATTTGATTTTTGATTCTCAAATACCAAATCCAATTCATTCTGACTCGAAAGTAATTCAAAAGTCGTCACAAGACCTTTAAGAAAAGGTACAAGGTTTTGTTTGCATGTTTTTAATGTCATCTTTCCACTTTCAAATTTTGCCAATTCAAGAAGTTGATTAATGAGACCAAGCATTCGTTGAGAATTTCGAAGCATCAGGTTGATTTTTCTTTTTTCTTCCTTTGTGCGAGATTCCTGGAGCATTTGTTCTAATGGACCCATTATCAGTGTCAGTGGAGTTCGGAATTCATGCGAAATATTTGCAAAAAAACGCGATTTCGTTTCAGCCATTTCTTTGAATAAAGCCGTTTGTTCTTCCAGTTTACGGTATTTATCCAGGATATCTTTTGCTTGATCTCTCACGATCTGTTGCAAATGAATTTTTTCTTTCTCGATTTCCAGCGCATGCATTAATTTTTTCTGATTCACATCTGCAACACGAACAATTTTTAAGGTATTATCCAGTAATTTATCATATGCATAACCGATCCGTGCCAATTCTTGCATTAATCTGTCTTTCGACAGATTATTATCTTTCATTATTTCTTTAATGCGCTCTGTTAATAATAGTTCTTTTTTGTAAATAAGAGATGTTTGAGATTCTTTTTTCATTTAAACAATAATACAATACGCCCAAAAAAAAGTAAAGTATTTGGTGTAAATTTGTGACTGAATTATGATATTATGAGCTTTCTACCCAAGTACAAAATTCTTTTAATTTCAAAAAATGTGTCCCTTTCCAAAAGGTTTTATCACATAGGGAACAGTAGTGGTACTCTGTACACCACATGAATACTCGTGGAGGAATTTGAGGTTTGCACCGGTTCTCGAATAAATAGCTATCCATTGGAACAGAGTCAAGAATATGATTGCAAAGAATACAACGAGAAAACGGTTTTATCAATTTTGAGAGTTTCCATCTGTTTATTACTTCCGAAACTTGATCCAAAACATGGATATGATGGATTAGATGTCCGAAGTTAACTGAATTCCGCATCAATAATCCCCGGTCCCTTGTTAACAGTATACGGTTTTGTTCGTGCGAAATAGCCGCCAGATCCCCATCATCCCACTCCGGGTTATACAATGTGTCGAAACCCAGTAAACGTAATCGTTTAGCCAGTTTTCTTAAATGCACGTCGCAGATAAAAAGAGCATTCCCCAATGGTAACGATGGATCCGGTACCCCAAATACCTCGATAAAATCTCCATCATTTATTATTTCCCATGGATGCGCTCGTTTACCCCATAGATAAATTTCTCCCCATTCCGTATGAGGTATTCCAAGCGATTGGATAAGGTCTTTTATAGAACGTTTAAATGGAAATTCGATGAAAATCGGTTCTCCGGATTTTCCCATATCTTCATAAAGCAGATCTCTTAATCCCCCATGAAGTGTAACCTTTACTTTCACAAAGTCACCTCTTCATTTTATAAGATAATCGAAAAAGATGATTGATAATGATAATCTAATCGATTTCTATTTCAAAAGAGTCCGGGTTTTCATTTTTTTTCAATTCCTTAATAATATCATCGAATGATTCTTTTGAAGGTTCACTCTTTTCTTTTTCTTGTAATTCCTTCAAAAAGGGAATTACGTAAAGATTGGTTGTATCCCCAATATTTTCATTACCCGAACCCGGAGTTTTAATATTCAATAATTTCAGGATTTTTTCTTTAAATCCTTCCGGATGAAGTGGTTTTTCAAATAATTCATTCGCTCCATGGTTTATTATTTCATCTCTTTGTGCCGGATCGTCCAGTTTGTCACTTATAATAACTGTCTGTGATCCCGGATAGTTACTCTTTATGTAACCGCAAAGAGTCACGCCATGCGATTTGGGAAGTAGTTTCTCACAAATAATCAGGTCGAAATGTTCCTTATTTAGAAGTGCTTTTGCAACGATCTCATTTCCCGCTACTGTCATTTCTATCGATTCGTGATGCAGCAAAGACCGTATCTCATCGATCATGTCCAGGTCGTATTCAATTAATAAAATTTTTCTAATCATAGTATGTTATGTTTCCCGATTTTTAATTTTAATATATAAAGTATGGGAAATCAAGTATACAAAAAAATTAAAAATTTTTAAAAATATCAATTGTGTTCTTTTAAAAATAAACTTAAATACTCTCCCACTTTTTCTCTTCCTGAGATGTTCAATTGCTCATTCGGATAGAAGGTATCTTTCCAGGTAAAGCATGAACTATCAAGAGCAGTCGATAAATCCAAAACAGCGGTTTTTTCTTTTTTCAATAAATTTTTTATCAAAGATGAATTCTCATTTATCCTTTTTGTAAATTCCCCCTGAAAATATTCTTCGCAAGATTGGTAATCGATTGGGGTAATATAAAATAAAATTTGAATATTATTTTGATGTCCTATACCGGCGATAGAGAGCATCGAACGTATTTTCCGATGCTCTTGAGAAAGAGAAAACATATAAAAAAGAAGAATTTTGCCTTTGATATCTTCTTTTGAGTATTTTTTTGAGTAAATACGATTATAATCACAAACTTTACCACAACGCAAAGTACCATTAAACACAGGTGTATCCAGGTATTCTTCCCGTGAAATTGTATACCAGTCTATCCCCAGCAATCGAAGTGGACGGTAAAAGGCACGAAGAAATAAAGCATATATACCCCGTTTTAGCAGTATTTTTTCTTTTTCAAATTGATATTGAGGCATCCGGTCCCACGAAGGTGAGAACGAACGGAGATTAATAGGTATAATAACCCGTTTTATTTTGTGTTTCGATTTCGCGATATACCGGATAAATTCCAGATAGATATCCATATGGTAAGAATTAAAAGTCAACACCCCCAGTTTATAGCCAGGAATCTTTCTTTCAAGTATATATGCAAGTGTTCGACGATCCCTTTCCCATTTCCTGTGAGAAGTATTTGTGCAATCTCCCAGGTAAAGAGTATCGATTCCCTCCTTCAACTGCTTATCCAGTGAATCTATCCGTGAATCGATTTCAAAAGTATGATGCCCCACTACTAATTGAACAAGAATTACTAATATAAACAATAGAGCCAATTTCAATATCAAAGCTTTCATAATTTTCTCATATTCATAAATAGATCATTAACATTCCTCTAATCAGAATTGTGTATAAATAAACGGGACATCGCCAAATACTCCGAAATTAATGATAACCACAATAATTAAAACGTAAAGCATCCATCGAATCACTCGATGTCTCTTCGAAAACATCTCTCTCATTCCATCATGAGGTTGGATATAGTGAATTATATACATCAATATCATACATACAATTACAATTATCAATTTTGAGAGTGATTTACCTATCCATTCTTCCGGCATAAGAGAAAGAATGCCATCTTTACCTGTTAAGGAATTAAAAATATCCAGAGGAAGCATTATTACCCTTCTCAAGAGAAACCATGCATCTTGTAATGTTTGTGCTCTAAAAAAAATCCACAGAAGTGTCACATTTGAGAAAGTCAAAAGGATTCGTATGTATTTATAAGGTGTCTTCATTGTTTTAGGAATCAATTTTTTTCTTAAGTGTTTCCGGGATTTACGAGTGATAAAGGCAAGCGAGAGCAATATACCATGAAAAAATCCCCAAACCATAAAGGTCCACGTAAAACCGTGCCACAGTCCGCACAAGGTCATCGTCAGAGTTGAGCTAAATATATAAATCAGCCCATCCATATGTTTGTATGCATTAAGTTTAGAAAAATGTTTTATCGTATTTGAAAAAAAAACGGCCAAAGGGAGAAAGAGGTAATCTCTCAACCAGGTGCTTAAGGTCATATGCCAGCGTCTCCAGAATTGAGCAATTCCTGTCGCGGAATAAGGCCTGTTAAAATTGTCCGGGATATCGATGCCTATAATTTGAGCAATACCAACAGCTATATCTGTGTAACCCGAGAAATCTGCATAAACCTGAAACGAATAAAATAAAACAGCTAATCCAATGCCTCCTGAAGGGTAAGAACCAGGATTCCGGAACACCGGATTGGTAAACATAGCCAGACGGTCGGCGATCACTATTTTTTTTAAAAGTCCCCAGGCAATTAGCTTTAATCCCCCCGTTATTTTCCCATAATCGAAGGTATATTCGCGAAGGAATTGCGGGATAAGGTCTCCCGCACGCTGTATCGGTCCTGATTCTATCTGAGGGAAAAATGTCACATACAAACCCAGTAGAAAGGGATTTTTTTCAGGGAGAATCACCCCTCTATAAACATCCACCATATAACTGATTTTTTTAAATACATAAAAAGATAAGCCCAGCGGTAATATAAGGTGAAAAAGAGAGGCTGGAATATGAAATCCTATCAGTAGGCCTATGTTGCAAAATAAACTAAATAATAGGTAGTATCTTTTTTCTTTTTGAGAATCAGTACGATTTATTCCCGTACTGCATAGATAATCGATTAAAATACTCCCCATTAATATTGCAAAATAAACCGTTCCGGATTGGAAATAAAAGAATAGTCCTGCCACCAGCAGTAGATATGGCCGGACACGTTGAGGGGCAAACGTGTAACCCCCTAGAACAGCCATTAAAAAGAGTAGAAACTCTACTGACAATATATGCATGATACACGTTTGGATTATTATTCTTTTTTATGATTGATGATAAATTTATGTACAGCTCTATTGTGTTCTTCCAGGGTTTCTGAGAAATAGTGCGATTGAGGGTTCTTCGCAACAAAATAAAAGTAACTCGTATTTTCCGGGTAAAGTGCCGCTTCAATCGAAGCCAAACCAGGGCTGCAAATAGGACCCGGAGGTAGTCCTCGAAAGAGTCGGGTATTGTATGGTGAATTGTATTTTAATTCATCCCATCCCAGTTTTCCCCTATATAGATTATCCCGTTTCAGTGCATAAACAATTGTTGGATCGCAATCCAGGAGCATCCCTTTTCGGATACGATTGTGAAATACTGAAGAAATTAAAAATCGTTCTTCACGAGAAGCTGTTTCTTTTTCTATTAATGATGCCAATGTAAGGATTTGCCGGATAGTGAGTTTCAATTCCCGTGCACGTGATAACATTATACCCGAAAAATTTTCTTTGAACCGTTCTACCATCAGTTCGACAATTTCTTTTGCAGTCACATCCGGGCGAAGTAAATATGTATCCGGAAATAAATACCCTTCAAGGTCTGTTGCTTTTGGATCCAGGTCATTAATTAATCTAGTAGAGCGACACTGATCTATAAATTCCGAGTACCGGATGTGTAATGAAGGATGGGATGAAACCAATCCTGCTACTTCGAAAATCGATAACCCTTCGCGAATCGTCAGCTTATGCAGAACAATTTTTCCTTCATGCATTTTGGCTATGATTTCTTTCATAGTCATAGGTGTATCGAAAAGGTATTCACCCGATTTGATATCCGTATCATGATAAAACATCCGGTAGTAAATTCTGAAATAATAATATCCCGGGATAATTTTTTCCCGTGCCAATATCCGGGCAACCCATGAAATGGATGCACCCTTCGGGATGGAAATCGTAACATTATTTTTATATCCCGCGTAAGGTGTAGTGACTTTTAGATAAAAATCAATGCATACAAGTGCTATCAAAGCAATGATTAGTATAATTGCAGTAGTTATAATTAATTTAAATTTTCTTTTCTTTTTTTTACTCATCGAATCTCCATAAAGCGTTTTAATAATATTAATGCCGACATCGAATCCAGGTGTTTTTTGCGTTTCTTATAATCATGATGAATCGGTTTTAAGGTTTCTTCCGCTTCGAAGCTGCTCAATCGTTCATCGATAAAAGTAATCCCAATAGAATCCCCCACAGATTTTTGAAGCCTTCGGGTGAAATGTTCTACTTGTTCCGTAATTCCGCTTGCCGTACCATCCATGTGAAGCGGATAGCCCATAGCGATTTTCTCTATTT
>JAKAGC010000166.1 GCA_021817755.1 Acidobacteriota bacterium
GCCAATATGGAACCTGGACTCATAAAACGAATCGTAGAAGAAGTTCATAAACAAGGTTTGAAAGCATGGAGTCATCTCGCTGTTTTTCCATCCATGGCTTCCGATTCCATAGACGCAGGGATGGACGGTGTATCACACAGTCCCATGTTTTATTTCCAGAGTATGGAAAATCCTCCCCAAACGTACCTGGATTCCAAAAAGATAAAAGTAGATTCATCCGTGTTAGAGACACAATCCGAAATGTATAAAAAATTGTTTTCCCGAATGGTTGAAAAAAATATAATTCTCGATGCCACTGTATTTGTTTATTATTATTCCGCAGAAAAGCCTACTTGTGAAGAAAAGGAAAAAGGAAAATGGGAAATAATGAAACAGAATTATGAATTTGCCATTAAGGCAACTGCTGCAGCATATATGAGCGGAGTAAAAATTTCTGCCGGAACCGATTACATGGTGGAGTCAGGAGATGCGTTTCCCAATATTCACAAAGAGATTGAGTTGCTCGTATTACAGTGTGGGTTGACTCCCATCGATGCCATACGTGCAGCCACTTATAACAATGCCCAGGTAATGGGAATAAATGCAAAAACAGGTTCCATAGAAAAAGGAAAAATGGCGGACCTGGTCATACTCACAGCAGACCCGTTGATTAAGATCGAAAACACCAGGTCCATTCAAATGGTAATAAAAGAAGGCCGAATATTTCAACGATAAACAAAATGGATAATTAAATCAGGATATAAATTCTTACTAATCTTCAGAGGTGATGATTATATTCAGCGTTAAGGAAATAAGAATTTATTAATTAATGGATACAACCAACCAGCAACAATGATTACTATTCCGATGACTTTAAGAAAAGGGACCAAAGATTCCACTAATTTGTATTCTTCTTTTCCTTTATTCTCGTCTTTTTCAATTGCGTTTCTCGAATTCAATGCCATTTCCTTAACTGCAAGTGCAATTTGGCTAAATAGTATAAAGAATATTCCGATTGCCGAAAAAATAATTCCTGTGGTCAACCAAAATAAAATCGCAATCGATGTGAATATCTGATTGGGAAATCCTTGTCCATATAATGTGGATGCTACTATCACACATAAAAGAAAAAACAATTTTGTTTTTCTCATCTTTTTCCTCCATATTATTAATCAATCTTAATTTTTGTATTAAAATCAAAATCGATTATGGCACTAAAAATAAGAGGTGTCCATCCTAAAAGTTGTGCAAAATTAAGCTTTCGGAAAACCATTCTAATATAGCCGATATGAAGAAACAGATCAATAATTCAAATGTATCTAAAAAATACTATACTGCCTTTCACTCAATCAATTTGAACTATTAATCGATACTGCACCGAATTAATGACAAATGGTTTACGCCCCATTTTTAATATAAAATTATACTTAATACAAGCAATCGTACACACCACATCTGGAATTGCAAATTAAAATATTTCTTCTCATTTAATTGCTGCCAAATCTTAAAAAGAATTTGTCATTACTACAGATTGTGAAAAACACAGTATGGATTAGTTAATTAGAATAAGTATATATTATCGAAAAAGTTTTAGAAATATCTTTTGCGATTACTCCCGAATCAATGCAGGTGATTTTCACCTGATAGTCGCTCCCTATTGGCATTCGCCCCGGTATTGTCCATATAAATTGTTTTGAAGTAGCCGGAACCGAAGGAGCAATTACAGAAAGAGATTTTCCACCTTTATAGAGTTCGATTTTTACATTTGTAATTTTGAAAGCTTCCCAGGAAATCAAACAATCGGTTCCCATTAGCATAATGTTTCCCGCAACCGGAGAAGTTATGTGAATACTACGTGCTTTTAAATTGAAACCTGTTTTGAGGGTATCCGATTGAAAAGCCAATAAACCTGCCAAATCATAGGTTTTACCAATTGTACTATTAATCAGTTTGAATTTAATCGTTTCACCATTTGTGTTTCCCAAAATAGTTGCGAAATATGTTCCGTCAGTATTAATCGGGCTAAGGGATCTGCCATCATTTTCACCTTTGGAGCCAGCGCTCGCCAGATAATAACCTGCCACATTAATCGGTTTTCCCTCAAAGTAGGCAGTACCCGTGCAAACCATGTTATATTGATTTCCTTTAATAACCGGCCAAATAACATTAGACGCTTTTAATCCATTGGCCTTTCTTTTCTGCGAAATCGGGAATGTGGTGATACCATGAGGATAAGTTAATACACCCGCTTGATTCATTAAAATCAAATAACCTTTGTTTGGCTCCATTTGGGTTAAATCACCAATAAGAGTCGAATCAATTTTAATCACCGATTGAGTTTGGCTTTTCACCTGGTTTACCGGAGTCATGATTGTATTTACTGCATCATTGACAGATAGATTAAGTGTTGGCAAGTAAGCAGTCCAGTTCCAACCCGTTATCAATGAAAGAGGGGAATTAAAAGGAACAGTTATCCCTGTAACATCCAAGACGCAAGCCTGATTTGTTTTAACTTTATACATGATACCGTCAGAAATTCCATTCATATCTGTCAGGTCTCCAATCCAATTCCCACCAGAATAAATAGCCGCTTGGTTCTGACTTTTGATTTGTTCCACCTTATCTGTAAGACTTCCAAAAACCGAATTAAAAGAAGTATCGGAAGGAATGGTGTTGAAGGAAATCCAGTTCCAGCCATTGACCAATGCAATATTTTGTCCCCTGGAACCAAAATGAATTGGGAAACCATTATAAGAGGTATTACTAATGAATTCGATGGATTCGCTACCATCAATGGAGGGCCCCGAAGGAAGGGGCCACAATTTGAAAGTGATCGTTTCGTCTGAGTTTTCATTGCTACCAATCGTCATATAGTAGTTTCCATTGGATTGCACGGGAGCGACAGCCCGGCAATCGGAGATTCCACCCGGGCCAAATGCTCCGATCCAATCGCCAGCAGCAGCAGTAATATTTCCATTATAAGCCTTTCCATATACTATCATATTATTTTGTAAACCTTCCGATAGTATCCAACCTCCAGGTGGATTAAAAGTAAAATTGGCAGTTATTGTCATATCAGAAGTTACATTAGCAACAGTTAATGGATTGGCCGTAGTAGTCCCAAACCCATTGGTTCCAGTCCAATTAACAAATGCATAGCCGTTAATGGGAACAGCGGTAACCGCCGCACAATTGGTTCCTTGAACAACAGTTTGATTTGTAATCCCGATCAACGTTCCTCCAATACCGGAAGCAAAGTTCACCGTACAAATCGGATTCCCAGAAATTTTTGCGATAAAAGCATCTTGTATTCCACCATTGTAAGTTAAATCCGGCCCAACGGTCACTGGGAAAATTATATTGGTGGAATCAGTACGCCCCCCAATATAAGCCCTTCCCCATTTATCTACAGCAATTCCATAAGCACATTCTCCTCCAACTCCTCCAATATAACCACAATAGTCCAATCCAGTTCCATCTGTTTTGATTTTTGACACAAATGCTTCTTCTGATCCATTGAAACTTAAGTCGGGACCTAAAATAACTGGAAATGTGGATTCAGTAGAACTGGTTCGGCCAGAAATATATGCACTTCCAAAATCATCTACACTAATTCCAAAACTTACATCATCTCCAGAACCACCAACATATCCACAAAATTCTATAAGAGTCCCGGCTGCATTTATTTTCGTGACAAATGCATCATAGCCACCATTATAACTCAGATCAGGACCCATTACTACAGGAAAAGTTGTATCTGGGGAGGCAGTCCATCCTGTTAAATAGGAACATCCGGTATTATCTACTGCAATTCCTATACCTAAATCCTCTCCAGTTCCTCCTATATACCCACAGTGGAGCAGAGAGGTCCCTTCCGAATTAATCTTCGCAATAAAAATATCACCGCCTCCATTATATGTCAAATCAGGACCTACAGATACAGGAAATGTTAACTCTGTTGAGCTAGTAACTCCACAGACATAAACACAATTCAAATTATCCAATGCTATTCCATATCCCCGATCATCATCTGAACCTCCGATATAACCGCAGTAAACTAACCCGGTTCCATCAGCTTTTATTTTAGTTACAAAAGCATCGAAACTGCCTCCATTGTAAGTCTTATCCGGCCCAATTGTTTCTGGGAATGTTGTTTCTGTAGAAGAAGTTTGTCCTGTCATATATGAATTTCCTGAGGCATCTACTACGATCATTCCTCCATAATCATCCGATATACCTCCAATATATCCACAATAATCCAGATTAGTCCCTGCGGTATTTACTTTCAGTACAAAAGCATCCATACCTCCACCATTATAGGATAAATCAGGACCAATAACTACTGGAAATGTTAGTTCGGTTGATGAAGTAGTTCCGCTTACATAGGCGCATCCTATTTCATCCACGGCAATTCTATTACCTATGTCTGAATTTGAGCCACCAATATATCCACAGTAAACTAAACCAATTCCATCTGCACTTACTTTTGCGACAAAGGCATCAGAATCCCCATTCATGGTTAAATCTGGTCCTACGGTTTCTGGAAAAGTTGTTTGAGAAGAAGTCGTACATCCAATAACATATGCACAACCGGATAAATCAACACATATACCTTTGCAATAATCACTCCCAGAACCCCCAATATACCCACAATAAACGATTACTGCAGGATCTAAAACAAGTGTATGCTTTGAATCGTATTTCCCTACATTAAATCCAAACATTACCTTTGAGGCTTTCTCAGTTTTATTTGTTATATTTTCTTTTTCGATTGCATAGCTTAATGCCACAGTCTCATGTTTTCCATTTATATCCTGCCATGCTTCCGGTGTATCATCGTAAAATCCCCCAACTGGCGTTTTAATTTCCAATTGACCTTTGCTATTTTCTTTTACACTCTCAGCACCTTGGTAAGCAAGTTTTATTTGCGATGGATCAGCACCGGGATGCACAATGAACTCATACTTCATTTTATGCACAGTGCCGTGATAGACCAGATCGATACCGGGCCATAAATTCCTGTAAATAATTTTCGATGCTCCTTGAAGCCCTGTTTTCCATTCATTCTTTTTTCCTTTAAAATATGAAACAGTCGTTCCGCATTGTTCCAGGCATTCCGGTTTCACATTTTTTTTTGCTCTCACAAACTCAAGTTTTACCACCCATCGTTTCGAGGGTTTCATTGGCTCTTTCATTTCATGCTTATTATTAGAAATTTTGGGAGGTGTCGGAACCTTTTTATAAAAAGGTTCTGATTCGCTGGAAGCAACCAGAGAAAATGTAATCCCTTCCGAGGTAAAATAGACGGTTTTGTCTTTTCCCTGTACATAATAGTATACTTTTTTATTCATTTGCCCTTTATTGGGAATAAAGTACAGGGGCATCTTACCGTAATCTTTATTAATTTTTACATGAGATTGCTCAATTCCATTCATCTCTCTAATTGAAGCAATAGGTAATGCATTTCCTTTAGTTTCTTTTAACCCCTGAAAACCGATCGATGAAATCCATAATAAGCTACCAGTTATCATTAAAATCACTAAAAACCATTTACTCATAGTATTCCTCCCATCACTGATTTTTATTTAATTATCGTAAATTATCTCCCGTATCCTCAACTAAATAATTAGTACTTTTTTAAAAAATTCATATCCAAAATTATTTTATTAATCTCTTCCTTCTATGACCTTTCAGTCTAAAATATAATAATTCTATTTCGCTACATTGTCAAGAGATAAATGAAAATCATTTTTCTTTTCTGTACTAAAGTTGTATTTCTTCTAAAAAATTTTAATTCTTCCCCAATTTCCCCAATGACTGGATCAATTATTTTTGAAAATTTCTAACTCTCGTTTCTTGCTGATTTTCTCAAGCCAATTTTTTTTATCGATTACTCCTTCTTCATTTTCTATATAAAGACGTCCTTTTTCTATTAACCATATTTCATCAATAGGAATTGTAGATATTTGCTCATTAGTCAAAGTGACTGAAAATTTATTATAGTAATTTTCGGTTGGATGAAAGCGGCTTCGATAACTCAATATTGATAATTCAAATTCATCACAGATAGGGATAATAACTACTCCCGCCTCATTGGTCACAAATTTTTTATATGACAAAGAACCAAGGGGTTTAACTACTACTCCTAATATCCCAATACCGGATTCATCACGGACCTCAACACTAAAGTATTCATTCCCTAGTACTTTCTCCTCCGATACTTTCATCGGTGAATGATTTTCGGGGATAATGGCATGAATTTTATTATGATCTATCAAAACCCACTTACCATAATAGCGTTCATGGCTATGCAAATCGCCATCAAACTGCAAAATAAAAGTATGATCCGGTTTTATTTGGATTGTTTTACATGCCATTGCACAAAATTCATAGGCACCATAAATGCTTGGTTCCTGTCCATATATTATAATTGCACATAGAACAAACAAAAATGTTAATATCGTGAAAATTTTCATTGATTTAACTTTGTCCTTCTTACTTGTTTACTCGACTCACACTTAAAATAATTCATGTTTTCTTCCAATTTTAGCATATTAAAAATACTATGAAATTTATAATTCTAATATAATCAATTGACAACAATTTCGAAGATTTTGCCGATCTTCAATTTAAATTATTGCTTATTAATTGCCTCTTCAATAAAACTTACGATCTCAGCCACAGAAATTGAAAATATACCAGCTTTTCCGGCATCGAATTCAGCTTTCCACGTATAGTATCCTTCAATGTAGTTAGGGTTTGGGCCCTGATTCCCAATAAGCTTGGTTAAACTCTTTTTAAGAGTTTCTTCAGATACAGGAATGTGCGGAAGTTCGGTAGTGATTCCTCCATCAACGTGGCGATTTCTAACTTTAACTTTAAGGGCACTTATGTGGTAAATCTTTCCAAGTTTCTTATGTGTTTCTATTTTGTTAATAAGTACAGTTGATTGTTCTTCGCCGGAGCGTGTTTTGTAAGACCAAAGTTGCCCCTCTTTGTAGTCCGATGCACTGAGTAAGCCAAACATTGATAAAAAACTCATAATCGCAATCATTATTCTCATGATTTTCTTCCTATATAAAAATTTCTCTAGTTATTAATTTAAATTACAATTTACAATATTTGGAATCAATTCTCCAAAATTCTGATTGTATCTCAATGCCAAATCGTTCAAGAAATAATTCAAGTTACAGCCATATTTGTTCTTGCAATAAGTCATAAAACTCCTTCATTTATCTACTCAATTACGCCTATATATAATTCGTGCTTATTACACATTATATCATATTACCATAAAGCGGTGGCTTTTCCAACTTTTTTCTACGGATTAAGTTTTCTCCATTTTTGGTTTAGAATCTTATTCAGTACCGGACGAGATTTACTGACGTTCATTCCAAGTAAGAAATTATATCTCAACAATAGTCACATGTTGGTCACTTCAGGAAATATTATTAGATTTTTATTTATTTGAAAAGGGCTTAAACCTGTGTCAGAATTAAATTTCAGAATACGAATTGATTCAAGGATTCCTGGTTGCCGGAGACATAATTATTCAACAATTTTGAGGTGTAATCTATTTCGAGTTAATTCAAGTAATTCGTGGGTAAGAAATTACCAGTCTCCAATTTGCACTTTTACGAGTGTAGAGGAAACTTTTATAAGCGTAAAAAAGAATTACATACCCACTAGTAGTGATATTTCGTACAACATCTCATAATATCCATCTTCTAACACTTTGTGATTGAGAGGTTAAAAATGCTAATCAGGAGTATTGACTTTTTATCCCAGAGGAAAGGACTTTTCCACAAGAAGAACAATTTCCTGAGTGAGAAGTAACGTTTT
>JAKAGC010000167.1 GCA_021817755.1 Acidobacteriota bacterium
TGAAGAGGAACGCGATGATCTTCTTTATCGTGATAATACCGAATCCGAAGACTTGGACCTCGACCTTGACGACCGGGATGAAGAAGAAGGTGATGACGAAGAGGATGAAGACGAGGAAGACGAAGAATAAATCCTTAATTTCCGGTTTTTAATCTTATTATTATCCGTTCTATCATTTTAGGCGCGTGTGATATCGTGTCAAATAATATCATTATTAGATCACCCAATTGGATAGGAGACTGTATAATGTCTCTTCCTGCAATCCGTGCATTAAAAAAAAAATTTCCTGCAAACGATATTTATATTGCAACCAAACAATACTTATCCGATATTTATCTTAATATCGATGAAATAAAAGAAATTATTCCACTGGAAAATCAATCCAATCTGAAAACCCTTTTTAAAACAGCATCAAAACTTCGAACTTTTGGATTTAAAGAGGGAATATTACTCACCAATTCGTTTCATTCCGCATTTCTTTTTCGTCTTGCAGGAATTTCTTTTTTAACTGGATACGATAAAGATTTAAGAGGATTTCTTCTTCGAACGAAAAAACCCTTTCCCCGTGATAATCGCCATTATATTGATTTTTATATGGATATTGCCGCAATGTACTGCGACGCAAAGGGAATAGAAAAATGGAATAAAACGGATTATTATTCAAACCACCCTGTTATTACTGAAGAAGAAAAAAATAGAATCGAGAACTTATTGGTATCTTTTGGAATCGACTCCAAAAAGCCATTAATAGGAATTTCTCCCACAGCGGCTTATGGAACTGCAAAGGCATGGCTCCCAGAACGTTTTTCATCTTTAATAGAAAAAATAATTACTTCCGGTCAATTACCGGGTGTACAGGTCCTTCTCCTTGGGTCCGCAGGGGAACGGGAAAGAATCTCGAAGATTTCAGAGCCCTTTGAAGGAAAAAAACAGGTTTTTAATCTGGCAGGCCTTATGACGCTGCGTCAGTCTATGTGTACGATTTCAATATGTAGTGCATTTATCGGTAATGATTCGGGGTTGATGCATATTGCTTCGGGAATGGCGAAACCAGTCGTGGCTCTTTTTGGGCCGACACCGCCGGAAAAATCGAAACCGTTTCACCAGGATTCCCGTGTACTCCATCATAAAGTAAACTGTGCACCGTGTAAAGATCGTGATTGCCACCTGGACCATGCCTGCATGAAAGCAATTTCGGTAGATGAAGTATTCGATGCTTTGCTTTCTATGCTTCCTATCTCAGCCCCTCCGCTCTCTTTACAGCAAACCGGGGAATCGATAGAATCGATAGACAAACGGGATCTGTCATGAATAAAGCGATTTTCATGGACAGAGACGGAACGATAATAGAAGAAAAAGGATATATTTGTCATTTTTTTGAATCATGCTTATTTCCCTTTACCGCAGAAGCTATTCGTCGAATGAAAAGGAATGGTTACCTGGCAATCGTAATTACAAATCAATCAAGTATTGGCCGGGGGATCTGTTCGAAAGAGCAAGTGGAACAATTGCATGAAGATTTGAAAAAGGAACTGAAAAATAATGATGCCAGAGTAGATGGTATTTATTACAGTCCTTTTCATGATGACGCAATAATAGAAGAATTTAGACATAAAAATCACTGGCTACGAAAACCATCGCCAGGGATGTTGAAATTGGCAGCTTCGGAATGGGATATTGACCTTTCCCGGTCATTTATGATAGGCGATGACACAACAGATATACAAGCCGGTTTAAATGCAGGATGTAGAACGGCTTTGGTATTAACCGGGAAAGGAAACGAGACACGTTTAAAATTAAAGGAAATGGGTTTAACACCTGATATCACGGCGGAAAATATTTACTCTGCCATACTACAAATTGAAGAATTGACCCGATAATACAACTGTTTTCTTATATTGGAAAAAAGCGAGGAAACTGTGTGCAAACGGATTAAGCTAATTTTGGCGACTCACATTTTTGTGAGCGTGTTGCTAATGCTATTGTTGGGAGGTATTTGTGAGGGGCAAAGTTACCTGGTTCGTCTATACTCTGAAGTAGATGGGCTACCAAGCGCTTATATTTCGGATGTAAACCAGGATCAATCCGGTAAGATGTGGTTTGCTACCCGCGGTGGTATTGCTGCTTATGATGGTTATCAATGGGAGTGTTTTTCTCAATCGAACGGATTACCTGTTACTTCTTTTATGAAAATTCGAATAGATGGCGATAACCGGATCTGGGCACTTTCCAGTGCGGGCCAGGGTGATATGTGTATTGTTCTTTATGATGGAAAACGGTGGCAAAAAATTACTTCACTGCCAACGCAATTTGATTCGGAAAATAATATCACTTCTTTTGAATTGATGGAGAATGAAGAAGAAAATTCATTAATACCGGTATTATGTATCGGAACCCTTAATGGTGGAGTGCTGTTCTGGAAGGGGACAAAATGGACACAGTTTTCCATAAAAAATGGATTACTTAGTAACGTAGTTAACGGTCTGGGAATAAAAGAAAAAAAATTAATTGTGGCGACAGATGAGGGAATTTCTGTTATTGAAAATGGGAAGGTAGATAATCGGACCAATGAAGTATTAAAACACTATTTACCGGAAAAAAAACTGACAGTAATGGCTATCTCCGTTCAAAAGGCGGACCGGTTTCCTGATTCGGGAATTAAAGCGGATCGGTATTGGTTGTTAGGGAAGGATTGGCTGGGGTATTTTGAAGAAAATATTTTTACATTGGTGTTTGACAATCCCGGGATACCTCTACCGAAAGAGGAGCGATTTGCCTCCCTGGTAGTGGATTACAAGGGGGGAGTATACATCTCTTATCGGGTTAAAATTTTTTATTATAATATTTTGACGGGAGAGTGGGATATACAGGGAACTAAAAACGGTTTGATGGCGGAGGGAGCGTCGGCGATATTTATTGATTTTGAGAAAAATATCTGGATAGTCGGGTATCGCGGAGTAAGTAAAATAATCAGCCGCAGATTCTCGAATTATCAGAAAAAAGATGGACTGTTGGAAGATGAAGTGACGGCAATTGCAGAGTATGCACCTGGAAAGATTATTTTCGGGCACAATTCGGGAATAACTCTCTATGATGGAAAATCATTTCAATACCGTCTTTTTCCTGGGAAAATCGACCCTCTCTTTTCACGGATTATGGATGTGGAGGTAGATTCAAAAAAAAATATATGGATAGCAGATAGCAAAAAACCTTTGATTGAAACAGATATAAATGGGAATTCCCGTGTTTATGGGCTTGATAAGGGACTTCCTGCTTCTGCGATGGATATACTGATCGATTCCAATGATAAGGTTTGGGTGGGAACGAGTAGCGGCATCTATTATCTAAAAAATGAACGATTCCATCCTTTGGATGGCCGTATGATGAAAAAATATGGAATTCGTAGAATATATAAGGCTGGAAAAGATGTTCTATATTTTGCAACAATCAGTAATGGATTGGTGGAGTTTAACCAGAAAACCGGCAGTTGGAAAAACTATACGGATAAAATTCATCAAAGCGGGAACAATGCTTATGATGTGAACCGGGATAAAAATGGCCAGATATTGGTGGGGACTTTAGCGGGTTTGTCTAAAATACAGGGAAATGATCTGGTTAAATTTAATGAAAATGGTTTCTCGATTAACCGGCCTGTTTATTTTATTACTCATGATAAAGAGGGATGGATATGGTTTGGTCTTGATAATGGAGTTATTCGATGGAATGGGGAAAAGTTTTACAAATATACCCCGGCAGAGGGACTTATCGGTCAGGAAACAAACCGGTCGGCAAACCTGGTAGATTCGACAGGGAAGTTGTGGATTGGAACAAATCGAGGTGTTTCTCGATATAACTCGAATTTCGATGATCCCGATGAGTTTATTCCCAAACCGAAATTGAAATTAATTATGCTGCAAGCAGGGAACAAAAAAATACAACTTCCGGGGGTGCAAGAATTAAAGTTGAATCACACTCAGAATGATTTAACTTTTTATTTTCAAGCAATTTCATTTATTAATGAAAATCGAATCCTTTATAATTGGAAACTTGAGGGTTCGCGAGAGTCGATGTGGAGAGAAGCGGGAGCTTTATTCAATAGGGTTATTCACTACCAGGACCTGTCGCCAGGGAACTATCGGTTGCATTTAAAAATAAGAAATGCACTGGGAATTTGGAGCGATGAAGTGGTTTCTCCTGGGATTACCATTAGAAACCCGTTTTATTATAGTTGGTGGTTTTTCCTTATCGTCATTCTTTTTATTGCATTTATAATGATCCAGTTGGCTTCCCGGATTACTCAGAAAAAATATATGGCTCGTTTGGAGCAACAAGTGGAGGAACGTACAAAAGAATTATGGGCCTCCGAAGAGAAATACAGTACATTATTCAGGGAAAGTAAGGATATAGTTTATATAAGTTCACCGGATGGAAACTTTGTAGAAATCAACCCGGCAGGAGTGGAATTGTTTGGTTATGCATCCAGGGAAGAAATACTCGCTGCCGATATCGGTAATCATATTTATTATAATCCAAGAGACAGAGAGAAATTCCGTGATGAAATTTCAAGAACAGGGTATGTTAAGGATTACCCGTTGGAATTGAAACAAAAAAACGGTAACCGGATTTATGTGTTACTGACAAGCAATGCGGAATATAATGAAAACGGAAAAGTGGTTTATTACCGGGGAATTATGCGGGATATTACGGAAAAGAAAAAACTGGAAGAGCAACTGGAACGAATCCAGAAGATGGAGGCAATCGGAGCTCTTGCAGGTGGTGTTGCTCATGATTTAAATAATATCCTTAGTGGTTTAACAAGCTACCCGGAATTACTCCTGCTCCAGATACCGGAAGACCACCCATTAAGAAAACCATTGACCACCATTAAACGTACTGGAGAGAAAGCTGCTGCTGTGGTGCAGGACCTTTTAACGCTTTCTCGCCGGGGAGTGGCTGTTAATGAAATAATTAATCTTAATGATATTGTAACCGACTATATTTCCAGCCCTGAATTTAAACGGCTTTGTTCATATTTTCCAGGGACTTGTAATCGTATTTGTCTTGATTCGGAACTTCTCAATGTAATGGGTTCTCCCATCCATATTGCAAAGACTGTGATGAACCTGGTTTCCAATGCAGTGGAAGCAATGTCTGGCGGGGGAAAGTTAAGCATTTTAACGGAAAACATCTATTTTTCTAAGCCTGTTAAAGGGTATGATGAAATCCCTTCCGGTACTTATGTCCGGTTGAAAATAATAGATGAGGGAATGGGAATTTCTCCTGAAGATCTTCCGAAAATTTTTGAACCTTTTTATACTCGTAAAAAAATGGGGCGAAGCGGTACCGGTCTTGGATTGTCGGTTGTTTGGGCGACAATGAAAGATCATAATGGTTTTATCGATGTGAAAACATCAATGGGAAAGGGAACGAGTTTTGAACTCTATTTCCCTGTTACCTGGAAAGAAATATTAAAAAAGGAATCTATCATTCCGTTAGATGCTTACAAAGGAAAAGAATCCATTCTGGTCATCGATGATGTGGAGGAACAGCGCGAAGTAGCGGTGAATATTCTTTCTAATCTGGGGTATAACGCATCGGCAGTGGCGTCGGGAGAAGAAGCAATCGTATATCTGAAGAAAAACACTGTGGATTTACTTATTATCGATATGATCCTTGAAAAGGGGATCGATGGATTGGAAACCTATCGGCGAATTATCCAGGAACACCCTTTACAAAAAGCGATTATCGTCAGTGGGTATTCGGAAACAGGTGAAGTAAAAGCGCTGCTGGAATTAGGAGCAGGAACTTATTTAAAGAAGCCCTACACCATCCAGCAGCTGGGAAAATCGGTACGCTCGGAACTGGATGCACCTAAAGAGGGTTAATCAACTCGAAATTGCTCTACCAGGTGAGTTAATTCTTCGGCGTGGTCGGTCACTTTCTGTCCGTTATCGGTGAACTCTTTTACCAGGGAGAGATTCTTATTAACTATATTTTCCAGGTGGGAGATACTCTGATTGATTTTTTCTACTCCTGAAGCTTGTTCCATGGAACCATTGGAAATATTCTCGATATTGCTTACAAGGTCTTTCAATGTCTTCTGGATGGAATCAAAGAACTGGGCAGTTTGATTAACCAGTATTAATCCCTTTTGAGTGGATTCAATATTAGCATTAATAATTTCGGAAATGGTCTTGGAGGAATCGGCTGTTTTCTGAGCCAGGTTTCGTACTTCAGCCGCAACAACGGCGAATCCTCTTCCGGCTTCTCCTGCTCTTGCAGCTTCAACTGCTGCATTCAATGCCAACAGATTAGTTTGAAAACTGATATCGTTTATAACAGTGACGATTTCTGCAATTTTTCCACCCGATTTATCGATGACATCCATTGTCATCGTAACGTTATCGATTAAATCCTTCCGAGAAAGTACTTCCTGGTTAAATTGTCCGATGGTACGATTCGCAGTATCGGCATTAAGATTGTTTTGTTTCAAAATTTTTGTAAAGGTTTCGAGGGTTTCTGCGGTATTCCGAATTGAATCATTTTGTTCATTGGTAAGCTCGGAAAGACTTCTACTATTCTCGGAAATTTCGATAGTTGATGCCATCATTTCAAGCGTACTGGTTTGAACTTTTTTGACGATGGTCTGGATCTGTTCAATAAATTGGTTAAACCATTCAGCCAATTCACCGATTTCATCTTTTCCTGTATTGTCGAGCCGTTTGGTCAAATCCCCATGACCGCCGGCTATTTCTTTTAGCATTTCGAGTAAATGATCGAGGGGTTTTGAAATCGATCGTGTAATCGTTAATAATATAATAAACAAAAGTGCTGCGGCGATTAAAATCAATACGACGGATATCTTGGTGAGAGTGATTAGAGGGGCATTGATTTCATCAACGTCAACACTTAGTATTAAGTGCCAACCCAGACTCTTTACCGGAGTATGAATAAAAAATTGATCAACACCGTTAAAAATGACTTCATTGATTCCTTCTTCACCATTTTTTATGGTTTCATTAAATGAATCCATATGAATGTATTGATTTCCATCATCCTGGAAATCGGAGATTTTTTTTGAAAGAACAATGGAAGCATCAGGGTGAGAAAGGATAGAACCGTCATCGGAAAGAAGAATTGCTTTTCCCGTTTTAAAAGCACTTCCCATTGTGCTGATATAATTTTTGAAATTTTCAAAATCCATGTCGACCCCACCGACACCGAGGATATTTCCTGAAGAATCATAAATAGGATAACGGTAATTAACAAATACTTTTTTGTCTCCATAATTGGCTGATACATCCCAATAAGGAATTTTTTTATTTTGTGCAGTAATGTACCAGGGGCGAGTTGTGACATTGTATTCCGGAGATGCTTTATAGTCTGTACTGTCGTAATAAGATTGGGTTTTTTGCGAACCCATGAAGACGGTTGCGATTGCACCATCTCTTTTTACTAATTCCTGGATATATACCAATAATGCAGCGTAAACCGGATCTTTTGCCGGGTCAGCGATTCTCTGGTCATTTGTTTGCAACCATTTTGTCACCTGGGGATTTTTAAAAAGTGTCCAGGCGATTTTGGCTTTTTCCATCAAATATCCTTCTACCTGGGCGGAAACCCCTTTTACCTTTTCCAGTGCACGTGCTTTTGACTCTTCCACCAAACTTTTTTTTGAAAAAAAGAAAAAGGCCATTGAAACGGAAATTAAAATAGTCAATACTGTTCCTAAAACAAAGAAAAGTAACCGAGAACGTATTTTCATATCTCGTATCATCAAAAATCCTCCTTTTCAGTTGTATATA
>JAKAGC010000168.1 GCA_021817755.1 Acidobacteriota bacterium
GATATGTATAATGAAATGTTCAAGACCCTTAGCGGGACTTGTGAGGCCTGCCATATTCTTGAAATTTGCAGGCAGTGTGCGTTTTACCTAAGGGGGAAAGAGGCTGAGACTGAGTGTAATCAATGTATAGGGGAGAAAGGATTTTCAAATTACCTCTCTTCGATAATGGAAAAATTTGAAGAAGATGGTTCTACGATTCCCAGAATATTAGGCTATAAGGGGAAGGGTAAGGAATGAAAACCTATTGGTTTTATTTTGAGCCCACTGTATTCGTTTCGCTGAAATCGAACGGGTTGCTTCTCTATGATACAATCACAGGAAAAATGCTGGAATACAGTGAACCCCGGATTTTGCGTTTTGTGAAAAAATTGGTTTCCCCTGCCAATAGGGGAGTAGTGGCGATTCATGATGCCCTTCTGAATGATCATTTCTTGGGGCCTTTTATTCGGGAAATACGGGAATATTTTATGGGTGATCTTATCGATACCTCTTATTCAAAACAAAAACCGGTACGATTTATGGTTGAACCGGTTGTGGAATATGACTCCAAAGGGTTAAGATATGCGCCTTATCCGTCGATAGGTGAGGAATTTACCGGAACACTTCATAGTATATATGTATATATAAATAATACCTGTTCACAGAATTGTACAATATGTGGATATGCATACAGGCAGTTTCCCTGCTGTACCATGAGCAGAAAAAAAAGGGAAAAGAGGCAAGAGCTGGATATTTCGCTTATGGATAAGATGCTGGATGAGCTCGGTTCCGATTCCATGGTTCGATGGCATATCCAGGGAGGGAATCCCTTCGAGTATTCCATGTTTGGGGAATTAATAGAACGCATGAAGCGACTTAAAACCCCCATCGTTTTTTATTGCCATTACTTGAACCTGTGGGGAAATGAAAAAAAAATAGACCGGTTAAATGAGGTAAAGGTTACATTGAAATTAATCGTGACATTTCCATTGGATAAGAAAAATTGGGTGAGGGGATTACGATGCTTCGAGAGAGGGGAACCGAGTTTGAAATTCTTTTTCCGATTTCTGGCGAAAGCGATTTTGTAAGTGCCGGTGAAATCGTTTCTGATTTGGGAATTAAAAAATATGAATATCATCCATTGTATACAGGGGAAAATCTTGAATTTTTCAGAGATGCGGTCTATATCGGAAGAGAGGATATCCATGGAATGAGGCCTTCTTTTAAAGAGATATACCGGAATAGGTTGATGAATATGCATTACTTCGGAAGGTTACTGGTATTTAGCGATGGGGTCATTCGTGCGCGTATCAATGGAAAAGTTTTGGGAAATATAAGCAATATAAGCTTATATGAAGGAGTAATAAAAGAACTGAAAAATGGGGAAAGCTGGTTAAGAATTCGAAAAAAGAGGATGCCCTGCGGTGATTGTGTTTTTGAAGCATTATGTCCCCCCCTGTCAAACTATAATGATATCTTTGGCGTGAACAATTGCTGCACTATTTTTCCCTGAAAGAAGTTCATTTATATTTCAAGGTAAAAATCGGGAGTGTGATGGAAAAAGGATTGACAAGCATTATTAATCCAACTATAATTACATGATAGGAGGTAATAATGGCAAGAATTGAACCATTCAAAGGGATAAGACCCCCCAAAAACCTGGCGCTGGCGGTGGCTGCTCCACCGTATGATGTTCTGAATTCACAGGAAGCGAAAGTACTGAGCGAAGGAAATTCTTATTCTTTTCTACACATCTCCAAACCGGAAATTGACCTCCCGGAAGATGTGGATCATTATTCTGATGCAGTATATGAAAAAGGTATTGAAACCTTCAAACGGTTTATGAAAGAGAAAATCCTGGTCAAAGACATGACCCGGAATTTTTATTTATACAAGCAAATCTGGGGAGATCATGTGCAAGTTGGGCTGGTAGCAGGCTCTTCTTGTCAGGACTACCAGGACGGCATCATTAAGAAACATGAGTTGACCCGCGAAGATAAAGAAAAAGACCGCACCCGGCATGTCAATGATTTGAATGCCAATACGGAACCTGTTTTTCTGACTTTTAAACAGCGGGATTCCATCGATGCATTGTTTGAAAAAGCAATGCAAAAAGAACCGGAATATGATTTCACCAAAGATGATGTACGAAATATTTTCTATGTAATCGACGAACCGGATATGGTCGCTGCGATAAAAGAAGAGTTCAGGAAAATCGATTACGTATATGTTGCAGATGGTCATCACCGCTCGGCTGCTGCAACCAATGTCAAAATTCAACGGGAACAAGAAAATAAAAACCACACTGGGAATGAAGAATATAACTTTTTCCTCACGGTTATTTTTCCTCATAACCAGATGAAAATTATGCCCTACAACCGTGTAGTCAAAGATTTAAATGGAATGTGCAAAGCAGAATTCTTCCACCGGATAGAAGAAAAATTCGATTACTCGGAAACGGAATTGAAAGCACCTAAAAAAACCACTGAATTTTGTATGTATATCGATGGGCGTTGGTTTCTATTAAAAGCGAAAGACGGTTCCTTCGATAAAAACGATGCAGTCGAAGCATTGGACGTATCGATACTACAGGCGAATTTACTGGATCCACTTCTGGGAATCAAGAATCCCAGGAAAGATAAACGGATTGATTTTGTAGGTGGAATTCGGGGAACTGCTGAACTGGAAAGACTGGTAGATAGCGGCGAATTTAAAGTAGCCTTCTCCTTGTACCCGACTACCATCGAACAATTATTCAAGGTAGCGGATGCAGGAAGTATCATGCCGCCAAAATCGACCTGGTTTGAACCCAAATTAAAGAGCGGTCTGGTTATTCATTCCCTGGAAGATTAACTATATTCCCCTGTTCCTCTTTCTTATAACATGGGAATGGGACAGGGGAAATTAACCATGTATAGACCGTAAAGGAGGCAGCGAATGACGATACTGGATGGCAAGCTGGTTGCCGCGGAATTGGAAGAACAAATGGGAAAAGAAATTCTTTCCCTGAAGGAAAAAACCGGCAAAGTCCCTGGACTGACAGTTATTATAGTCGGGGAGGATCCGGCTTCGCAGATATATGTCAGGAATAAAGACCGGATGGCTGCAAGCCTGGGGGTGAATTCACATATCATCCGAA
Source organism: Acidobacteriota bacterium (assembly GCA_021817755.1). GTDB lineage: Bacteria > Acidobacteriota > Aminicenantia > UBA2199 > UBA2199 > JAKAGC01. The sequence goes on from JAKAGC010000168.1 coordinate 3,119, forward strand.
TGAGTGAAGATGTAGGTGAAGCAGCAATAATTGCAGAGATCAACCGGTTAAATAATGATGATGACGTGGATGCCGTATTGGTTCAGCTTCCTCTCCCGGCCAGGTATGATACCTGGAAAATTCTGGATTACCTGGACCCCAGCAAAGATGTTGATCGTTTCCATCCAGCCAATATCGGAATGATATCGGTTAACCGGACAAAGATTTATCCGTGTACTCCTTTTGGTATTTTAAAGATATTGGAGCGATATAATATTAATTTATCAGGGAAGCATGCCGTTGTTGTAGGCCGGAGTTTTATCGTAGGAAAACCAATGGCAGCAATGCTAACCAACCTGGATGCGACAGTAACATTGTGTCACTCGAAAACGAGTAATCTGGGAGAAATCATACGGCAGGGAGACGTGGTAGTTGCTGCAATAGGAAAACCGGGCTTTGTAACTGCCGATATGGTGAAAGATGGAGCAATATTAATCGATGTGGGTATGAATTACCTGGAATCGGAAGCGGACGTCATGGCTCTCTGTGAAGAAGACCAGATTAAGAAATTCAGAAAACGAGGGTACGGTATCACTGGGGATATTCATAAAGACGCTTTTAAAAAATCATCGTACTATACACCGGTCCCGGGTGGTGTGGGGCTAACCACGGTTACCATGCTAATGTATAATACGATTCAATTATTCAAACAACGCCGGGGAATCTCCTGAAAGGACGGTTAAGCCAATGAAAATAAAAATCAATCCATTAATGTTAACGGCATGCATAGGCATGTTGTTTTTTCTTATGGGAACATTCCCGGTTGAAGGTGCGAAAAATACCAAACCGCGTCTTTATATCAAGGGACTGGCAGGAATGCAAAACGCCAAAACGGGTGATTTTGATGATTTTTATACACAGAATTCACTCTTTTATAGTGAGTTCGAGAAAGCAAATACAGGGTATACCATTTCTTTTACACGCCCCAGGAAGGATTTTCGGGGATTAGGTGGGGAAATCGGCCTGGAAACAGACCGTTTTGCAGTAGGTATATCGGCTGACTTTATTGAAAAAGAATACAATCTGTTATTGGATTATAATGATGCGACCACAGGCTATTCGGAGAAGAGAACCTGGAATTATTCATTAAAAGCAGTTCCAATCTTTGTTATGTTTCATTACAAATTGATAAATTCAGGTATTCTGACAATATCCTTATCAGTAGGAGAAGGTGTGTACCTTATCCGATACAGGGATATCCGGAATCAAACATTTGAAAATGCGGATTTAACATTCAGTAATGGTATTGTAACCAGTAAGAAATACCAGTTGGGATTTCACGGTGGAACATCTATCGAATTGAAAGTAATGCCTAATTTTTCATTATGTATCGATGCGGCGTACCGCTTTGTGAAACTTGAAAATATGAATGCCACAAGCTATTTTGAAGATGACCTCGGAATTATTACCAAGAAAAACCAATTGTATTATTCCGTTAATCCGGATACAGGAGAAGCGCGTTTCAGTTCATCAAAATACGGGTTACCCTGGGATTCTCGATTAGCAAAGATGAGACTGGATGGTCTGACTCTGAGTGCAGGAATTAAAATTATATTCGGTTCTGTAAAAAAATCCAATCCAACGAAGGCAGATTCGGGTGAATGATATTGAACAGTCCCGGCCCCACGTTTTTATAACCGGAGCATCGGGACTACTGGGAACTGCATTAATAAATGAATTGATTGGGGCGGGTTTTAGCATACTGGCTCATTATCATACACATAAACCCTTTGAAAATGAACATTGTCATTGGGTAAAGGGTGATTTTTCAAGTGTTGGGAAAATTCGCGATTTTATTCGAATAAATAAAGAAGCGCTTTCATCTTGTAGTATTCTTATCAATAATTATGGTCCCATAACCTCTACCCCTCTACCATCTTTAAAGGCCCGGGATATTCTCCATGACTACCATCACAATGTCATCCCGGTATTTGAATTCACCCGTTTTTTTATAAACAATGCCCCGCTCCTTGCAGTAGTCAATATATTATTCGATGGAGCAGGAAAATTCCAACCCTACAAGAAAATAGTCTCTTATGCAATGGCAAAGAATGCGATTATAAGCCTTTCCAATTCCTTTGCATCGCAATATCCCGGCATTCGGTTTCATCTTGTCAAACCTTCGACTATGAAGGGAGCCAGGGTTAAAGCCAAAGATGGAGTGGAAGTCTCGCCTCACACGATTGCCTCTTATATTAGAGAGATATTAACACAATAATGGCGAAGCAGTAAACTTGTATTATAAGATTGATTACATTACTGCGTCTTGGGTTGTTATAATATAGCTGGTAGGCGGTTTGAACATTTCAGGGAGTTGCATTTGTTAAAAAAAAATATTATAATGAGTGGACAAAATGTCGTTTCTAATTCAATTGAAAAAACCGGAGGTCCAATGAATAATCGTTTTTTCCTGACAATGATAATTTTTATGGTTATGTTTGTGGGTTTTAGTATGAGGATGCCTGCTCAAATCGCCTGGGAAAGTGATTGGGCAAAAGGGATGAAGGATGCAGCAGCAAAACAGCATCCTGTTCTGCTGGATTTTTATACCGATTGGTGCCCTCATTGTAAACATCTGGATGCAACCACCTTCAAAGAACCCAAATTGGTCAATTATTTTAAAACAGAAAAATATGTACTTATAAAAATAAACCCAGAAAAGGACAAGGGAGCGGAGAGTAAATTTAAGGTTTTCTCGTATCCCACACTTATTGTATATAATGGAAAGGGTGAGGAAGTAGACCGGATACTGGGGTATTTAAGCGGAGAAGAATTATTAAAAGCCCTTGATGATTTAAAAAAGGGAATCGGAACCCTGGATGATTTACTTAAAAAGCAAAAGAAAATTGCAGATCAGCAGAGCAAAGAAAATTTCGAATTATTATCGATGATAATAAATAAGTATATCGCCCGTGCCGATTATACGGAAGCATTGGCCTTAGTCGCCCGGATAGTAGAATTGGATAAGGATAATGCAATGAATAAGGCATCCAAGGCAATTTTTCAGAAGGGATATATTTATTATAAATGGAAAAAATACAAAGAAGCAGTAGAAGCGTTATTGGCGATCCGTACGCTTTATCCAAAATCCGAAGAAGCTCCGATGGGTTATCTTACTGCTGGGTATTACTGCGAAAAAATTGGAGATAAACCTGGAGCATTGAAGATTTATAAAGAATTCCTGGTGTATTTTCCGGACTATTCGGAAGCTGGAAAGATTGCTGATAAAATTAAAGGTTTGGAACCGAAAACTAAGTAGAAAAGCAGGAGTTGAAATTAACAGGCATGTTTTTTCGTATTGAACATAAAGATGAAAACAGTGGGGCACGAACGGGGGAAATCCAAACTGCTCACGGAAAGATCGAGACCCCTATATTTATGCCGGTAGGAACTGCCGGTGCGGTTAAAGCACTTACTCAGGCCCATTTGCATGAAATACAAGCCCAGATTATCCTTGGAAATACATATCATTTATTTCTAAGGCCTGGAATAGAAATCATTAAACAATTTGGAGGGCTTCACCAATTCGCTGGTTGGAATAAACCCATTTTAACAGACAGCGGTGGATTCCAGATTTTTTCCATAAAGGAAAATACACGAGTAACGGAAGAAGGCGTTCGATTTAAATCGCATATTGATGGTAGTATGTTTTTTTTAAAACCCGAGGATGCGGTAGATATCCAGAATGTATATAACTCGGATATCCAGATGGTACTTGATTATTTCGCCGGTTACCCTGCTACGTTGGAAGCGGATCGAAAAGCGTTGGATATTACCCATTTATGGGCTGAACGGGCGCGGAAACGTTTCCTTGAAACCAATAAAGATAATGCCCAATTCGCCATAATACAGGGAGGGCTTCATACGGATCTGCGTGAGGAGTCGCTCTCTGTGCTTTCCAAAATGGATTTTGAAGGTTATGCAGTCGGAGGATTAAGCGTAGGAGAGAGCCGCGAAGATTTTGAGCGAATCGTCACATTTATTGTTCCTAAAATGCTTGAGAATAAACCACGGTACTTGATGGGATCAGGTACACCCATGGAGATACTTTTGGCAGTAGAAAAAGGTATCGATATGTTCGATTGTGTCATGCCCACCAGGAATGCCAGAAATGGTTGTCTATTCACAACATACGGGAAATTATCAGTGAAGAATGAGCGTTACAAAACCGATATGCAGCCACCCGATCCGGAATGTTCCTGTTACACCTGCCGGAATTTTTCTCGCGCGTATCTTAGACACCTTTATATATCGCGTGAGATCAATGCCTCTATTCTTAATTCAATCCACAATATCCATTTTTATCTTGATTTTATGTCAAAAATAAGGTATGCTATACGATTAAATAAATTCACCGAATTTAAAACGAAATTCCTTAACGATTTCGGAAAAGGAGTGTAAGATGTACTTATATGGTCAAGCAGCAGCAGGCGGGCAAGGGAGTGTTAACCCACTGGTTCAATTGATCCCCTTTGTATTGATTTTTGTAATCTTTTACTTAATCATTATTATGCCTGCGCGTAAAAAACAAAAACAGCATCAAAATATGTTAACCGCATTGAAAGGTGGTGAACGTATTATTACTGCCGGCGGGATTTATGGAACTATTACCCGTGTAATGGATGACCGGTTTGAAGTCCAGGTGGA
>JAKAGC010000169.1 GCA_021817755.1 Acidobacteriota bacterium
TTTGAACATTACCCCTCCTTTGAAAAAAATCAATTTCGTATTTCATTGAATATGTATTATTCCAGTGTGTACATGTTCGATGCCGAAAAAATTACCGTTAACGATATGGAAACCTTGAGCAATACGCTTTCATTGGGTTACTGATTGACTCCGAAAATTACCCTGGAATTGTATGCACGCACAGTCGTGGGATATCGGGGAGTATTGGATCAATTTATCATCGATTTTCATAATTTTTTTGGACTCCCACAGGGAGGACGTGAAGATTTTCCGTTGGATGTTATGAATTACAGGTATAAAGATTATTTTGCCTATACGACAGGTAAAGTGTATGAATCACCGGTAATGGTGGGAGTATTGGCGGAACTTTATAACCGTGGGAATTTTCGTGTAAACGGTAGGATATCGGTGGGACTTCCTTTAACGCCAAAGGCAGGGTTCAGTACTGATAAACCGTCGCTCACCGGTGGAATTACTTTTTTGTATAAAAGTGGTCCATGGACTATTTCATTTGCCAACCATTTGGCATTGTATAAAAATCCGGGATGGATGAAATCCGAGGATTTGAAAAACCAAATGTTTCATTCGGAATTACGGGTGGATTTCCATCGTATTTTCGGGGGATTCTTTTTCAGATCAAGTCCTTTTCGTGCGGATGATCTTCAACATAATGCACGGCAAATGTTTTTTGGATTTCGTTTTTTAAAGCGGTTTGAGTTTTCGATGATCGAAGAATTTCCACCTCTCGATACATCACCGGATGTGAGCTTTAATTTACGTATAAAAATTCTATAATTGTTAACTACTTTTTAATTCCAAACACCGGGGATTGGAGTACCGCAGGCACCGCATTTTCCATCGGTTAAATTTACAATACGGGTGAAGTATCCACTTCGTCTGATTAAACGGGATTTACAGGAATGACACAGGGTATCGGACCAGCGTTCTTCACTGAGATTGCCGGCATATAGATATCTTAAACCCATATTCTCTGCGGCTTCAAGTGCATTGAATATGGCGTGGGGATTGGTGGGGGAGATGTTTGTTAATTTGTATTGGGGATAAAATCTGGATACATGCCAAGGGATGTTTTTATCGACGCTGAGGATAAATGAGATCAATTTATCGAGTTCTTTGGGATCATCATTTAATCCAGGAATCAGTAGGGTAGTTAACTCCACCCAAATCCCTTTTTCTTTCATCCTTTTTATGGTTTCAAGAACAGGAGTTAATTTTGCACCGCAGTAATTTTTATAGAAATCCTCACTAAAGGCTTTTAAGTCGATATTGGCGGCATCCAGGTAGGGGGAAATGGCTTCAAGGGCTTGTTCACTCATATATCCATTGGTAACCATGATATTTTTTAACTGGTTTTCTCTTGCCAATGCAGCGGTTTCAATCATCAATTCAAAGAATACAGTGGGCTCGGAGTATGTATAGGATATGGAGCCGGCTCCATTGGATAGAGCATTTTGAACCAGATCTGCGGGAGATATCCGTTCTCCGAAAATTTGGGTTTCCCTTTCAATCATAGATAGTGAGTGATTCTGACAAAATTTACAGCTAAAATTACACCCCATTGTTGCTAAAGAAAAAGAAGTAGAACCGGGTAGGAAATGATAGAGGGGCTTTTTTTCTATGGGATCATTATGGGTGGCGGCAACTTTTTCAAAATTTAATGAAATCAATTGACCATTTATATTTTTTCTGACCCGGCAAATGCCGGTTTTATTTTCAGGGATGATACATTGGTGGGCACAAAGAAAGCACCGAACCGCCGGAGACCCGGGGACGGTACTTTCATAATTTTCATATAATAAGGCGGTTTTCATGGCATTTACTCCCGGCACCGTTTGCCCTTTACCTTTACCGTTTTTATATGGGCGATGGAGAGATTAAATGACTGTTTCTAGAGTTTGTACGATTTGACGTTCGTTTACACTTCCTACCATCTGGGTCTTTACGTTTCCATCCCTTATGAAAAGAAGAGTGGGGAGGCTTCTAACCATGAATCTGGATGAAGTCCTGGGGCAATCATTAACATTGACTTTCAATACTTTTACCTGGGAACTATACTGGGAAGCGATTTTTTTTAATCCGGGTTCGATCATTTTGCATGGGGCGCAGGTGGGTGACCAGAAATCCACAATTATGGCTTTCTGGCCCTCCACCAGATGATGGTCGAAATCGGTGTCGTTTGCTAAAATAAGTTCATTCATGTCGGTTCTTTCTCCTTGGTCTCGCATTCTACTAATATATAAAAATAAAACAAAGTGAGCGTTTTTTAGGGGATACCTCAACCATTTACATTATGTTTTCATATTAAAGGTTTTTTTTCATTACCCCTATTAACTCCAGATAAACATTTTATTATTTTTACCCGCAAAATGTCAAGACAGAAAAAAATTTTTTTTTTACAAACACACAAGATATAGTGCCCGGTCGATCAACAATGCAATGGATAGCGGGTAAAAATTTTTTAAACAGGGTAAATATTTTTTTGATCTTTTATAAAAAACGTGGGATAATATTGGCTTATAAAGGAGAATATATCTAATGAAGGAAATGCCTCATATACCGGGATACCAGGTCATCAAAAAATTGGGACATGGTGGTATGGCAGATGTTTATCTTGGAATCCAGGAAAGTCTGGACCGGAAAGTCGCAATAAAAGTTATGGATCCATCATTGCTTCGCGATGATCAATTTGCACAACGGTTTATCAAGGAAGCTCAAACAGCAGCAAAGTTGGCGCATCCGCATATTATTACTATCCATGATGTCGGAGAAACCGAAGGAGAGCGATCGGTTTATCAATACATCGTTATGGAATACCTGGAAGAGAGTTTAAGCCAGAGGTTAAGGCGCTGCGGTTGTCTCTCTCCATTGGATGCAGTGGATATCACGGTAAAGATTGCAGATGCTCTCGATTATGCTCATCGGCAGGGTTTCATTCACCGGGATATCAAAGCGGATAATATTATGTTTCGTGCAGATGGTTCGGTTGTATTGGTGGATTTTGGTATTGCACGTGCAGTAAATTCCACAACTCAATTGACCAGAACCGGAACAAGTATTGGTACTCCACATTATATGAGCCCTGAACAGTGCAGGGGAGAAAAAATCGATGGAAGAACCGATATTTATTCTCTTGGTGTTGAATTATTCGAAATGTTAACAGGAGAAGTTCCATACAAGGCTGAAAGTGCTGCGGGAATTATTTTAAAACACCTTCAGGACCCGATTCCGAAACTTCCTGTAGAGCTGAATGTATATCAATCTTTGATCGATTCCATGATGGCCAAAGATAGAGAGAAGAGACCTCAAAGCGGTTATGAAGTTATCGAATTGATCGAATCCCTCCAATATGGAGATACTACTGTTATTTCAAGAAAAACGAAATCAAGAAGAGCTATTCCTATTTCCGAAGCTCCTACTATTATAACATCTGTAAAGAGTAGTTCCTTTTTTAAGAAGACCAGAACTATCAGGGAAAAATGGTTATTAATGGCCATAATTGTAATTGCGGCGATAGGACTGGTAACCGGTTCGATTTTTTTAGCGAATCGTTTAACTTCCGATTCCGGTAAAATAGAAAACCAAATAGCCAGCGACAATAAAACAACTGACTTGTCAATGATGGCTCAAACGGATAAAAACCGGTTACAGGGAGGGATCAATCCAGGTGAAACAAAGAATTATAAAGAAAATAAAACAAGTGTGAATAAAACAGATACATCATCGGCCCTTACTCAAAATGGAGAAACTAAAGTAGGAAACAGGAGCGGGGAATCCAATCAAGTCCCAGGTGATGCAAATACCTCAGGGAATTTGGAACAAGGGAAAATGGCAATGGCTTCAATAACGGATTTATCCCCGGAGCTCCGTGTGCAATATAACCAGAGGATGCAGCGCTTGACTATACCGATTTTCAAAGCAGCATTTCAGGCTGGTGGTCAAATTGTTGTGGATTTAATGGTAACTCCCGATGGGGCAATCCATGTACAATCACTTGAAAATAAACTGGATATAAATCCCAGGTTCCAGGAACCCCGGGTTTTAAAAATCATTCACGATCATTTTTCCCGAGTTCCGTTATTTCCGCCGAAAAACAAGGAAGATAACCCTATTCAACTACAATGGCGGCTTGAATATAATGTAGGTAAAATTGCACGGACACTTGTTTTGCTCAGGAATAAAACTGGCAATGAAGATTGAAAGCGTTATTTATTTATGATAAAATTAAAACCCTCCCCATATGATTATTATAAATATTTGAATCAAATCGTTCCCATATGAAAATAAAAGTACTTTTTTCGCTGATACTATTTTTTGCTGTGGCGTTTATCAGGGGAGAAGTATACAATGATGCCGAATTAAAAACGGGAATGATTTATAGTTTATGTAAATTCATCAGTTGGCCCGATGGAGCCGATACTACCAAACCGTTTGTTATTTCCATTATCGGTCGAACCGTACCTGGGAAAGATGTATTCATTACTTCGGATTATCCAATACAAAAACGAAAAGTAGTGGTTAAGCGAATTAAAAATTTAGAAGAAATAAAAGATACGGAAGTACTGTTTATTACTTTTTCCGAAGAGAAGCGGCTTCCTGAGATACTTGAGTATGTTAGCGGTAAACCGATACTTACGGTAGGCGATACAAAGGGATTTGGTGAAAAGGGTGTAATGATAAATTTTCTTTGGGTGAAAGGAAGTATTAAATTTGAAATAAACCGTGAAAAAGCGGAGAAATCGACGTTGCAGTTTCGCTCTCAATTATTTAAGATTGGATTGTTGATCGGTAAAATAAATTCTCATGAGGGAAAAGAATCAGGCGAAAATCATGATTCAAAGGGTGAAATAGAACCATGAAGGGCTTTAAGGATTTTTCAATCACCAGAAAAAATTTCACGGTAATTGTTTCTGTCGTATTATTTGCTGTAGTCGTGACGATTTTTGCGCTTGGTATCCAGGCTGTTAATTCATTTAGCCGTGGTTTAACTTCAAAACTGGATTCAGTAAGTAAGGTACTCGAGGCTAACCTCTCTGTTCCCCTGGAATTTAAAGATTATAATTCCGCTGGAAAAATAATTTCCAGTCTCGGTTCTATTCCTGAAATTTTAGGAGCAGCAGTTTACGATAAAAAAGATAAACTCTTTGTAAAATATGAGAGAGAACCCGGGGTTTCGTTTGCTTTATATCCCAAAATAAAGGATGGGACTTCAAAAGATGGAAAATTTTACATTATTAGAAGAATCATCGATCAGGATGAACAGTTCGGAAATCTCTATATTATTGCATCCACCAGGCTTTTGTCCGAGCAGATTTTAAATTACATCTGGTATGCGTTGGTTATTCTTGTTGGGGTTTTGCCTATAGCGGTACTTCTCGGTTGGTGGTTTTCGCGTTCGATTACTTCTCCCATTCTGCAACTTTCAGACACTGCCGCGTTAATTTCGGATAAGGCGGATTATTCCATCCGTGTCAAAAAAGTTAACAATGATGAAATTGGAACACTTTATGATAGTTTTAACCAGATGCTTGAGACCATTTCTTACAAAGATAATGAAATCCGAAAACTAAATGAAGGACTTGAAGAAAAGGTACTACAGCGGACAAAGGATTTAAAAACTGCAAAAGAACAAGCAGAAGCGGCTTACATGACAAAAAGTGCTTTCTTGGCTAACATGTCTCATGAAATTCGTACTCCCATGAATTCGATCATCGGTTATTCCCGTCTCCTGCGGAAAATAGTTTCGGAGAATACTCAATTGGAATATCTTGATATTGTGGAAATGAGCGGAAAAAACCTGTTGGCTTTAATCGACGATATTTTAGATTTATCCCGAATCGAGGCAGGGAAAATGGATCTTGTTCCTCAACCGATGGATCCCCGGGGGTTGATGGAGGAAATCGAAAAGATTTTCCGGGTTCGTACCAAAGAAAAGGGGATTGAATTAAACGTAAATATCTCTAACGAAATCCCGGAAATTTTATGTCTCGATGATATCCGTCTCAGGCAAATTCTTTTCAATGTGGTAGGGAATGCTGTAAAATTTACTGATGAAGGACATATTAAACTATCTATGGATGCTTTATCTTACGGAGAAGGCACCCAGAAAATTAATTTAATCTTTACTGTGGAAGATACAGGTATCGGTATACCGGAAGATCAAATGGAACGGATTTTCCATGCTTTCGAGCAGCAGCGGAATCAAAACAGCCGCTATGGAGGCACCGGATTGGGACTTTCTATTACGAAGCGGCTGGTGGAAATGATGAACGGAGAACTCTATGTAATAAGTGAAGTTGGGAAAGGGTCTACGTTTACCATTCGGTTAAAGGATGTGAAAATCGGTGTTTCGTTGGACAAATGTGCAAGGGAAATCCAAACTACTGGAACAGTTACACAACATATTTCCTCCATCGATACGATCGAAAATTTTATTAAGATGGAAGCTGATTTCTCTTCGCTGAGCGAAGAGGATATTTTTGAAATTACCGCAGTTATGAAAGGCCCATTAATGGACCATTGGAAGAAAATTCGCAATTCTCTTATTTTGGATCATTGGAAAGCGTTTGCTAATGAAATCAAAAGGCTTGGTGAGAAATTCGATTTCCGGTTACTTACCGTGTATTCTCAACTCCTTATTCAAAAAGTGGAAAACCTCAATATTAAAGAGTTACGGAAGATGATCCAATGGTTTCCCGGTTTGACAGAATCCGTTGAATTGCAATGTAAAAAAGAAAATGAAGTATAAATATGCGAAACAGGTATTAAAATGACTCAAAAAATTCATCACGAAAAACCTTTAATCATGTTGGTGGATGATGTCCCGCAGAATGTACAAATTTTGCACCAGATTTTAAAGGATGGGGATTATTCATTCTCTGTGGCAACCTCGGGAGAGGATGCACTTCAATTGGTGAAGACAAATCCCCCGGATTTAATCCTTCTGGATATAATGTTGGGGGATATTGACGGGTTCGAAGTGTGTAAACGAATTAAAGAAGATTCTTCTACTGTTGAAATTCCTATTATTTTCTTAACTGCAAAAATCCGCCTGGAAGACAAGGTGGAAGGATTCCGGCTGGGTGCAGTGGATTACATTACCAAACCTTTTGAAGACGCTGAAATCATTGCCAGAGTAAGAACACATATCCGTTTGAAACGTTCGATGGATATGATAAAGGATTACAATCACCAATTGAATGAAACCCTTGCAGAGATGCACCGTTCATACGATGAGATTAAGGATTCCCAGGAGCGTAAAATCGCCCGAGAAAAAGAGGAAGTGGTTAAAGTTGTTTCTGCTACTGCTACACATGAAATTAATCAACCGATAACCGTCATACAGGGTTACCTCGATTTACTTAAGCAATCCTTGGAGACTGATACTCTGACACCGATTCAAGCCAAGTATTTTAACCGTATTGAAAATGGATTGAACAGATTAATTTCTATTCTTGAAAAATTTAGAAAATTTAGCCATCTTTACTTTCTTGATTATGAAGTTGCACAGAAACATATGAATACTGAGAAAAAAGAAATTGAGAATTAATTTTACTGCATTTTATCTTTTTTTCTCTTAAAAGTATGATAAACTGTCGCGGACCGAATTATCTAGTGTTTCCAGGTTCTCTTCTCCATTCGGGTCCTGAGTTTCAATTGCAATGGAGAAAAATGTATTCCCCGGACTTATTAATGCATAAGCGATCATTCTAGTTCCGTCTTTTTCCA